>CALDYY010000025.1 GCA_937944245.1 uncultured Saprospiraceae bacterium
TAATTACTGAAAACCAATATTTTATGAACCTGACTTCAGTAAGGCTTAGTCATTTAGCCCGCTAAATTCCCTCGCCTTCCTATTGTCAGAACCACAAACTATTGATTTTCACCTAAAGAAAATTTTTAAACAAGCTCTAAATTGCCCAAAGGTTCAAACCCTTTAGGGTTTATTTTAATCATTATTTTCATATTCTGATTTACAATCGAGCCTATTTACCCATTAAGTTTTCTTTCGTAACATGAGTTATTAGTTTCTGTCATTGATGCTTCAAAGGTGTTAAGCCTTATTTGCTATGTTTACAACTGCGAAAACAATAAAGCATAATATTTCATTTCACATACTTGTAAAAGTAAACCTTCAATTAATTTTATAAATTTGCAATAAAAGTTCTTTATTACAACGAAAACAACTTTATTCAACTTTTAATTTGGAAATTATGGTTATGCGAAAAATCACTTTATTACTGTTTTTATTTGCTGTTGCTCAATATTCTATATTAGCACAACAAACAGGATGGACGGAATTATTTAACGGTAAAGATTTTAGCAATTTCACCCAGCTAGGTGGAACAGCAACTTACAAAATTGAAAATGGGGCAATTGTTGGCATTTCAAAAGCAAATACACCCAACAGTTTCTTGGCAACTAAGAAAACTTACGGCGATTTCATCTTGACTTTAGAGGTCAAAATTGATGCAGGCTTGAACTCTGGCATACAAATCAGAAGTTTAAGCAAGGCTGACTATCAAAATGGTAGAGTACATGGCTATCAAGTAGAACTTGACCCTTCCACCAGAGCTTGGTCTGGAGGTATTTACGATGAGGCTAGACGTGGATGGCTCTATCCAGTTACCAACAATCCTAAGGCACAAAGGGTATTCAAAGTGGACGATTGGAACGAGGTGCGCATAGAAGCTATCGGGCATCACATTCGCACTTGGATAAATGGCGTACAATGCGCTAACCTAGTAGATGATATGACTGCTGAAGGGTTTATTGCACTACAAGTTCACAGCATTAGAGATGCTAAATTAGAAGGTACTACCGTTTCTTGGCGAAACATCAAAATAAAAACCGATAATCTTGCTAATGAAAGTTGGGCAACGCATCCTTATGCTATGGAGGTCAACTACATTCCAAATTATTTGACAGAAATGGAAAAACGCAAGGGCTGGCGTTTGCTTTGGGATGGCAAAACGACGAATGGCTGGCGAGGTGCTAAACTGCAAGGTTTTCCAGAAAAAGGTTGGAAAATAGAAGATGGCATACTTACCGTACTTTCCTCTGGCGGCGCAGAGTCCGCTAATGGTGGCGATATCATCACTGTGGATACTTACAGCAATTTTGAATTAATTGTGGATTTCAAAATTACGGAAGGAGCAAATAGTGGCATCAAATATTTTGTTGATCCAGAACTCAATAAGGGTTCAGGTTCGGCTATTGGACTAGAATTTCAAATCTTGGATGACGAAAAACACCCCGACGCAAAAATGGGTATCAGCGGAAATAGAACAGTAGGTTCACTTTACGATTTGATTCGAGCAGATAATTTGTCAGAGCCTGACAGAATGGAAAAACGTTTCAATGGCGTTGGCAACTGGAATCGCGCTAGAATTGTCGTCAAAGATGGTCATGTAGAGCACTGGCTCAACGAAATCAAAGTAGTGGAATTTGACCGCCATTCACAAATGTTTAAGTCGCTAGTAGAAAAAAGTAAATATGCGCAGTGGAAAAATTTTGGCATGGGGCAGGCAGGTCATATTCTATTGCAAGACCACGGCGATACAGTTCACTTTAGAAATGTTAAAATTAGAGAATTTTAGGTTAAGTTGTTTGGCTAAATCTTTAAGGATTTAGCCAAACAACTTGATAGAAACAAGTAAACACACTAGCAATTTTTGTGTTTTACGCCAAAGTATATATAAATTCATTTATTATTCAATCAGCAAAACGAAAACAAGATGAAAAACGATGTTTCAAGACGATCATTCTTGCATTCAGTCAGTTTACTGGCAGCGAGTGCAGCAATGCCTGTTGGTAGTTTTAACTTTGGCAAAAAGCTAAAAGTGGTGCTTGTCGGTACGGGAGTGCGAGGGGTTTCCTTTTGGGGGAAACGCTTAGTGGACAATTACAGCGAAATCCTAGAATTTGTTGGCTTATGCGACATTAATCCTGGCAGGTTAGAAATGGCAAAAAATTTCATGAAAGTTAATTGTCCAACTTTTGTGAATTTTGAAGAAATGATAAAAACCACTAAACCCGACCTAATCATGGTCACTACTACGGATTCTACTCACCATGAATTCATTATCAAAGGTTTAGAAATGGGCTGTGATGTACTCACCGAAAAACCTTTGACAACAGATGAACACAAATGCCAAGCCATTTTAGATGCAGAGCGCAAGACCAAACGTCGCGTAATTGTAGGCTTCAACTATCGCTGGAGTCCTTACATGACTAAAATTAAGGAATTACTAGCTGCCAAAACCATTGGCAAAATAACTTCCGTTGATTTCCATTGGTACTTGAATAACTATCATGGAGCTTCCTATTTTCGTCGCTGGCACGGGCAACGCGAGTATGGAGGAACGCTATGGGTGCACAAGGCTACACACCATTTCGACCTTTTAAATTGGTGGTTAGATTCTGACCCAGCAGAAGTATTTGCTTACGGTGCACTAGAGCATTACGGTAGCAACGGACCTTTTAGAGGAAAAAATTGCCGCACTTGCGATCATAAAAAAGATTGTAAATACTACTGGGACATCACTAAAGACCGCCACATGATGGAGCTTTATGCCAATCATGAGCAGCATGATGGCTATATTCGCGACAATTGTTTATTTCGAGAAGAAATTAATATTTACGATAAAATGTCGGCGCAAATTAAATACGCCAACAATACAATTGTAAATTATTCTTTAACCACCTATTCCCCTTATGAAGGTTGGAAAATTGCTTTCAACGGTACAGAAGGAAGGCTCGAAGCGTGGGAAGATATTCCTTACTTAGAAAAAATAGAACAACCAGACCAAGCAGAGCTACATGCGCGTGAAATGGCGCAGGGTGCAAAAGAGGATATTGCTTACAATCAAATGATTCTACATAAAAATTGGAATAAATATGAGGTAGTGAATGTGCCTTACACACGCGGCGGGCATGGCGGTGGCGACAGCCGCTTACAAGATAAAATCTTTGTTAATCCAGCATCTCCTGACCCATTGCGCCACACCGCAGGTACACGCGATGGAGCAATGTCTATATTGGTAGGCATCGCTGCAAGAAAGAGTATTGAATCTGGTAAACCTGTACGAATAGCTGAATTAACAGACTTAGAGCCACGTGCTAAGCGATTGTAAATCAATAAAATTGTAAAGCCCCGAGCTAGAAAATACAATAGCTTGGGGCTTCCCCATAAGTGTTAAAGTATTCCTAAAATAGTTAAATAAATTTGCACATCAACTTTATTTATTTCACCTTTGCGGCCTAATCAAATCCCTAGTACATGTTTTTATCCCGTTTGGGTATTTTTTCAGTATTGTTTATAGTTTTGCTCTCATGTGTTAAAGAAGAAAAGCAAGTATTGACAGCCTCTTTAATTCCATATGCACATTTGTCAGAGCAAACCAATTCAAAAAATACCTCTAGTCGTTCTAAAAAGTCTAAGCAAGACCATACTTTTAATCATCTTTACACGCTCACACCACTCTCCTCTAATGTTTTCCCTGTAATTGATAATGTCGCTTTAGCAGGTTTAAATGCGCAACGAACGGTATTGAAGTATAAATCACATCAGTACAATCAAAGAATTGGCAACTTGCAAATTAACCATAGTCAACTTCATGAAACGATTGACTTATTGGAGCTATGGCAACATGTTCTACCTATTGGCATTGAAAAGCAATTTGACGCTTATCAAATCTGGGGGAATAATAGAATGGGTAAAGTACGATTTACAGGCTACTTCGCTCCAATTATCAAAGCAAGTAAGGAACCAACGGCTACTTTTAAGTACCCTATCTATGCAACGCCTTTGTATTGTCCGTCCACAATGCTAACACGACAAGAAATCGAAGCTGGTGCTATAAGTGATTGTGCGGAAATACTTGCTTATGCCGCTAGTAAAGTAGATATTTACTATATGCAGTTGCAAGGTTCTGGCTACGTTGAGTATCCAAATGGTAAAACAGAGTTATTGGCTTATGCTAGTTCTAATGGTTATCGTTTCAATAGTATTGGATCGTACTTACTTGAAAACCAAGCTACTTATGATGTAGCTAATGTTTCTATGGATGGCATAAAAGGTTACCTAAGCAGAAATCCAGAATTGATAGATTCCGTGCTTAACGTTGACCCTTCTTATGTTTTTTTCAGAAGAAGCAAAGAAGCACCTTCTGGCGCAGGTTTAGTGGCATTAACTCCCGAAATGTCGGTTGCGGTTGACCCTAAGTATATTCCTCTTGGCAGTACACTATTAGCCGAACTTCCAAAAATTGGACGAAATGGAAAAGTAGAAGGAACAGAATACAAAATTTTACTTGCTCAGGATGTTGGCGGAGCTATTAAAGGTGCTGGACATATTGATATCTACTTTGGTGCAGGCAAAGAAGCAAAAAGCAAAGCAATGCACTTCAACCATTATGGCAGAGTTTGGTTACTGTTGCCAAAACAATCTACTGATGTATTCCAGCAGTTCGACCCTGCTTTAACTATGCTGAGATAGTGTCTAACGTAGGGCATTTCAAGTTTTGAAATACCCTACGCTTCCACCAACCCAATCTTTGTTTTTGTTATATTTCACGCCAATCATTTCCCCTTTACTCAGTCTAGCTAGATTGTTCACTATGCGCGGTCTTGCAGCCCCCTCCTCCCATATGGTCAGCATCCTAATTTCGCATTTGGCAGGCACATTTGGTGTTTCAATGATGGGAGCATATTGCACTTTTTGCTGCAAAATATAATTTTCTGGGTCTTCTACTGCATCAATATCATACCGATTCAAATTGATAATTACCCCAGAACCCGAAAACGAATAAAGCGGTTTGAGTACATAGTTTTCTAAATCGTCAGGAATACTTGTTAAATTATTCAAAAACATAGAATTAGGTACATAAGGCGAACCCGATAGCAAAGGCAGCGTATGCTTACTAATTCTAAAAAACCAATTTGGATGCCCTGCCCATTCGACATTGTAGGATTGCATAAAGTAAAAATCGCGCTGAAGGTCATCTCGTTTTAATAATTCATCAAAAATAACGCGGTTGTAAATGCGCTCTACTTGAATGAGTTGTCCATTTTTTTCATAGTAAACATCATTGCCAACAATTTTAAGGTCGCGCACGCAGACGTATTCAATCCCCAAATAATATTTGCAAATAATAAAATCAATAAGTGTAGCTTGTTCCTTTGGTTCTACTTCCAGAAGAATAACATGTTTGGGGTCATGATTACCAACAATCATTTTTCTTAATAATTCGATGTATGCTTCTTCTGTCAATCCACCAAAAAGATGGGAATAGTCAGTGGGAATATCAAAATACTTCCGATAAAGCCCCGCTATGGTATGTTGATAAAAATAGAGCGAAGGAAAACCTTGAGCTTCAATAAGATAAGGATGTAAACATCCATTTTCATCCAGACAAACACCAAAATCCATTTGTAGAAATAAGGTATGGTTTGTTTCATTAGGCACAGTTTGCCCTGCTAACAAAGCGCCTTTCGATTTCTCCTTAAAGTCAGGAGCAGCAATAACATCAATAATGTGTTCACTTGCTTCAAATAGCTTCGCCTTTAAGTCATCTGGAATAAAGATAGGCGTTTCGGCAATTCTAAAAGGTGGGCGGTGATGAAATTGAGCCTCTAGCTCATCCAACATTGCATGATACTTTTCATTGGTGAAAGAGGCATTATATCGTTGTCGAAGTGGCTTAATCATAGTATTTTCTTTTGTGTTTTTATGTATAAAACAAAGAAACAAAAAGTATGACTTTGTAGGTAGCCTCAAGACAATTCTTTTTTATTCCTCATGGTACTGCCCACATCTTTTGCCACTCCTGTTTTACCCAATAAAATTTGGCACGTTGATGCCCCTCTCGATGTAAATGCAACCAGTCTATTTCTTCTATAATTGTAGCAAGCACTACAAAATGCTCAAAAAATAAATCTGTTGTTTCTGAATTTAAAACACTATTATTCCAAAAAGGCGATAAATCATTTTCCGCAAATTGCTTTGGATTGCCTGGTGCTTTGGTGGTAGCATAGTCTCGACGTTTAGCAGGAGCTATTCTAGCCCATTTTTCAGCAGCTAATTCATCTTTATGGTGTATCATCACTTTTCCTGTTGCCCGAATCTGAATGTGCTTACTCGGATTCCAAAATACCCAACAAGCATGAGGGTATTGCTGAATATCCTCTATTTTACCACTTCTTATATCGCTGTAAGCTACCAATTTTCTTTCTGCTGGAATGGTTTCCCTAAGCACCACTGTCCTAGCATTGGGGGTCTGCCCATTTGTGGTGGCTAGTACAGGAGTATGAAAATCGTCTTTCACTTGCACAGCCCCTTTATACAACAAATTCCAACAAGACCTCAACACATCATCTAAATCATCGAATCGTTCCATATCAAATTCCTTTCTTTATTCCTTATGAGTATCTTTTTTTTCATCTCTAAATTAGAGAACTATCCTTTTGTTCATATGTTAGAACACTTATTAAGCGAAAAGGAAAGATAAGAGGGATTATAAATGTGCCCTAACTTCAACAAAAATTATTACATGAATCACGTAAAAACACTCGGCGAATTAAAAGCTACTGGCTATCAGCCAAAATCTATTAAAGAAGAGCTTCGCAGCAACCTTATTCAAAAACTTCAAAAAAAAGAAACAGTTTTTAGAGGTATTTTAGGATTTGATGACACAGTGCTACCCGATGTGGAACGTGCTATTCTTTCTCGACACAATATCCTATTGCTCGGCTTACGGGGGCAGGCTAAAACTAGAATTGCTAGATTGCTAGTCAATTTGCTAGATGAATATATGCCTATCGTTCAAGGTAGTGAATTAAATGACGACCCATTGCAGCCACTCTCCAGATATGCCAAAGATTTGATTGCCGAGCATGGCGACAAAACACCTATCGAATGGGTGCATCGCGATGAGCGTTATGTGGAAAAATTGGCAACACCCGATGTAAGTGTCGCCGATTTAATTGGCGATGTTGACCCTATTAAAGCAGCGACGTTGAAGTTACCTTACGCCGATGAAAGGGTTATCCATTTTGGGCTTGTACCTAGAGCGCATCGTTCTGTTTTCGTTATTAATGAGTTGCCCGATTTGCAAGCTAGAATTCAAGTATCGCTATTCAATATGTTACAAGAGGGCGACATTCAAATTCGAGGTTTCAAATTGAGAATGCCTTTGGATATTCAATTCGTGTTTACAGCGAATCCCGAAGATTATACCAATAGAGGTAGCATCATTACACCACTGAAGGATAGGATTGAAAGTCAAATTCTGACTCACTATCCACGCTCCATCGAAGTTTCGAGACAAATTACAAAGCAAGAAGCAAAGTTGGCGGATGCACAACGCACTAGCATACATGTGCCTGACTTGTTAGAAATTATCCTAGAAATGACAGCTTTCGAAGCTAGACAGAGTGAATATGTAGATGAAAAAAGTGGTGTTTCTGCTCGATTGAGCATTTCAGGATATGAAAATTTGGTGAGCACCGCTGAAAGAAGAATGCTCATTAATAAAGAGAAAAAAGCAGTTGCTCGCATTGCTGATTTTTGGGGTGTAGTGCCCGCCATCACTGGAAAAGTAGAACTGGTATATGAGGGGGAACAGGAAGGACCTTATGTGGTAGCGATTGAGTTGATGGAAAAAGCCATTAAGAAAATGTTTCTTAATCACTTCCCTAATCCTGATAAATTAAAAAAAGGTCGCGAGCGCGATCCTTACGGAACAATAAAGGCTTGGTTTTCAGGAAGTAATTCCATCGAAATCCTTAATGATGCTTCTGATAAAGACTACAAAAAAGCATTAGATAGCGTAGCAGGATTGAGAAATGTAGTGGAAACAACTTTGCCAAATTTAAAAGGTGAAGAAGTTTATACCTATATGGAATTAGTGCTTTACGGATTAGCTGAGTTCAATGTGTTGAATAAAGATTTTGTGAACAATACTTTCACTTTCAAGGATTTACTTGCTAATATGCTCGACGACGATGATATTTTCGGCGATATGAATGAGGATGACGAGTAACCAATCTAATGTTCGTTTAGGCTAAATAGCTTAAACGAACATTAGATTTGAGTAGAAACTAAATATTTATCGTTTATTTGTCTTAAATAGTAATCTGTAAAACAAAAGTAAAAGAAAAGCACCGAAAGTAGCAATAATAATGCTACCTAGCAACCCATTGCCTGTAATACCGACTACCTTTCCAACATAACCTCCAATAACAGAGCCAGCAATACCTAGTAAAATAGTGACAATCAAACCTCCTGGGTCTTTTCCTGGCATTAGGAATTTTGCTAATCCACCAGCGATAAAGCCAATAACAATCCAGTAAATAATGTTTGTCATAATGGTTTGTATAGTTTATAGATGAAAAATAGATGACCTAAGCTAACTATCTTGTTTGCATCGAGCCATATGAATAGCTTAACTTTGACAATCCTTAGCTATTACTAAAGACAACTTAGGCTCAAAGATAAACAATAAAAAAAATGATTCCCTATTATTTTCCTACTCCTTAACTTGCTTGCTCATTCAAACTAATAATTAAAGTTTATGAAACCACTTATTACAATTGGACTTTTAATACTTTCTAACGTCTTTATGACCTTTGCTTGGTATGGTCATCTCAAATTCGCACAATGGAAATGGTTTAGCCAACTAGGGCTATTTGCGATTATTTTTATTAGCTGGGGAATTGCCTTTTTTGAGTATTGCTTTCAAGTCCCTGCTAATAAAATAGGCTTCCGTGAAAATGGTGGTCCGTTTTCCTTAGTGGAGCTAAAGGTACTGCAAGAAGTCATTACGCTAGTGGTGTTTATGATTTTCACATTACTCGTTTTTAAAAATGAAACCTTTAAATGGAATCATTTATTGGGTTTCGGGCTTTTAGTGCTGGCGGTTTATTTTATTTTCAAAAAGTAGCCTTCAGCAGTTGATAAATATCGTGCGAATAAAATACAGATTTCATCTGACCATTTATTAACTTGACATTAACAAGCTTTTCTTTCATTTTAGCGTCAAACAATATATATTTGTTAGATGTTTGCGTTATAAAGGAAGTAGAAATTAAATTATTTGAGAAACATATTTAAAATTATCTTTTAACATGAAACAAGTCCTTTCAGTAATTATGTTGTCGCTGTTTGCAATAACCATGAGCGTTGCCCAAACAGACACTAAAGCAAAAGTAGCAGCAACCACTGAGCAACAACAAGTAAAGGTAAATGGTCCTGTAATTAAATTTGAAACCGAAACAATTGATTACGGAAACGTACCGTATGGTTCTGATGGAACTAGAGAATTTGTGTTCACAAACACAGGAACTGAGCCGTTAGTCATTTCTGCTGCAAGAGGAAGTTGTGGTTGTACAGTACCTACTTTTCCAAAAGACCCAATTATGCCAGGCGAAACTGCTAAAATCAAGGTTAAGTATGACACTATGCGTGAGGGTGGCTTCACAAAGTATGTTACCATCACTTCCAATGAAAGTGAGCAAGAAAAAAGATTAACCATAAAAGGAAATGTGTTATCTAAACCAAAGGAAGAAAGCGTGCCAAGTAACAATAATTTGTTTAACGGTGGTACAAAGAACTAATTAGGAAAAGATAATGCCAAATTATATGTAGTGGCGAATCCTAGCAGTAACAAATTAAACAAGAAAAGGAGTTTCAAAATAAATTGAAACTCCTTTTCTGTTTCATCAAAAAACCCTTACTCGTTGGAGTAAGGGTCTCTAACCCAAACAAATAAACACAAAAACTACTTTTTAATATCAAAGTCAAATTTAGTAGCTAATATTCTTGAAATCAATACTGTTAAATGCTATTTTGTGATGCTAAAAACAACGTTTAATTTGAATAAAACTCTTTAATGGCAAGCAATAAAGACAGATTCTTGTGACTTTTCTTTTTGTTAAATATTTTATTCTAATTCAATCACTAAATCGTTTTGTTCAACTAAAGTACGCTCTATCAGGTACACTTTTTTCACTTTTCCTACATTAGGTGCAGTAATCGTACTTTCCATTTTCATGGCTTCAATAACAAATAAGGGTTGGTTCGGAAGTACTTCATCCCCTGCCTTCACCAAAATTTTAGATAAACTGCCTTGTAATGGCGCACCAATTTGTTTTTCACCACTAGCTTTTTCATGAGCAATGGTTTTAACTTCAATTGTTTTATCCCTGACTTCAACTGACCGCGTTTGACCATTCAAGCGAAAAAAGACCAATCGCGTCCCTTGATCGTTTGGCTCTGTTTTATTCAAATATCTAACAATCACAGATTTACCTTGCTCAAGTTCTACTACAATTTCTTGATTGGCTTTCATACCATAAAAGAAAATAGGCGTAGGAATCGGTGCAACCCTTCCATATTTTTCGACAAATTCATGGTAATCTTCAAATACTTTCGGGTAAAACTGATGCGCCAAAAATTCTCTTATGGTGTAATGCTCGCCAAAACGCTCGAAAAAGGCTTTAGACGCAGCCTCAAAATCAACAGGGGCTAAATGAGCATTTGGGGCATCTGTGTAAGGTTGTTCCCCTTTGAGCACAATTTTTTGAATATTAGGCGGAAAACCTTCTTCTGTCTGCCCAAGATCGCCGCGCATTAGGGCTTTCACACTATCGGGAAAAGCGAGATGCTCACCTTTAGTCAAAATATCCTCTTTTGTCAAACCATTGGCAGTCATAAACATAGCCATATCTCCCACTACTTTTGAGGAAGGCGTTACTTTTACGATGTTACCAAAAAGTTGATTAGCAATCTTATAGTTTTCCTTAATCGTCTCAAATTGGTCTTCCAATCCAAGTGAACGCGCCTGCGGTCGAAGATTAGAGTATTGACCACCTGGAATTTCTGTTTCATAAACATCTGCTGAACCTGCCCTTAATCCAGATTCAAATGAATAGTAATAATCGCGAACTGCCTCCCAATAGTTAGAGAATTGATTCAACGACTTTAAATCAATTGGAAATGCTCTAGGATGTCCCTCTAGCATAGCGACTACCGAATTAAAATTCGGTTGACTAGTCAAGCCTGACATGGAAGCAATGGCTACATCAATTACATTCACACCCGCATCCACTGCCTTTAAATAAGTGGCAGGTTGAATAGATGATGTGTCGTGCGTGTGCAAATGGATGGGTAAATTAACGGTTTCCTTTAGCGCACTAATCAATATTTCTGCAGCTTTAGGTTTTAATAACCCCGCCATATCTTTAATGGCTAGTATGTGCGCACCCATGTCCTCCAATCTTTTCGCCAAATCAAGGTAGTAGTTGAGGGTGTATTTAGTTTCTTTTGGATTGCTCAAGTCGCCAGTATAGCAAATACAGGCTTCAGCGATGCTATTGGTTTGATTTCTAATGGTTTCGATACTGGTTTTCATGGAAGGTAACCAATTCAAACTATCAAAAACTCTAAAAATATCAATACCTGCTGCTGCTGCCTCTTCGATGAATTTTTCAATTAAGTTATTAGGATAAGCCGTATAACCCACTGCATTTGAACCTCTTAGTAACATTTGAAAGCAAATATTGGGAATGGCTTCTCGCAGAGCTATCAAGCGTTGCCATGGGCTTTCTTTTAAAAAGCGATACGCTACATCAAATGTAGCACCACCCCAAACCTCCATACTAAATAAACCTTGGGAATGATGATGTGCAAAACTTTCTGCCACTCTCAGCATATCGTAAGTACGCATTCGGGTAGCAAGCAAACTCTGGTGAGCATCTCTGAAAGTAGTGTCTGTATAATAAACGGGCTGTTGGTCTTTTAACCATTTTGCAAAGTCTTCAGCACCAAGCTGTTGTAATATCTGTCGTGTTCCATGTCGAGGGGTTGTATCTGCATTAAACGCAGGTACAATAGGTGTTCTGAAAACATGGTCTTTGGCAGGTGGATGTTTAATTTCGGGATGACCATTCACCACCACCTCTGCCAAATAACGCAATAATTTTGTACCGCTATCCTTTCGCCTTGGCAGTTCCAGTAACTGCGGATTGTCTTTGATGAAATTGACTGTTGCTTTCCCTTCGAGGAAGGATTCATTTTGGAGCAGGTTGATGAGAAAATCCACATTCGTTTTCACACCACGCACCCTGAACTCGCGCAATGCCCGCTGCAATCGTTGAGCCGCCCCTTTGTAAGTTCTACCCCAAGCAGTTACCTTCACTAAAAGGCTATCAAAAAATGGTGAAATTTGTGCGCCAGGGTAAGCATTACCCGCATCCAAGCGAATACCCATACCGCTTGCCGAACGATATGCAATGAGCGTACCATAGTCAGGCTTGAAATCATTAGCAGGGTCTTCAGTGGTTAAACGACATTGAATAGCATAGCCACTAATAGCGACATCTTGCTGCGATTGAATATGTATCGTCCTGTGATTCAAGGGATAACCCATTGCAATCAAAATTTGAGAGCGTACAATGTCTATTCCTGTAATTTCTTCGGTAATCGTATGTTCTACTTGAACTCGTGGATTAACCTCAATGAAATAAATATTTTCTTCTTTATCCACTAAGAACTCTACCGTCCCTGCATTGCTGTAACCTACTTCGTGGGCAATGCGCAAGGCGTAGTTGTAAAGCCTATCTTTAGTAAATTCTTTGATAGAAATGCAAGGCGCAATTTCAACGACTTTCTGAAAACGGCGTTGGATGGAGCAGTCGCGCTCATAAAGATGCACAATGTTACCATGCTGGTCGCCGAGTATTTGAACTTCAATGTGTTTTGGATTTTCTACAAATCTCTCTAGAAAAATCGTGTCATCGCCAAAAGCTGTTTTGGATTCTCTTTTGGCTTCGTCAAATTCTTTGGTGAGCTGTGCTTCATTCTGCACAATCCTCATCCCCCTTCCACCACCGCCAGCAGCAGCTTTTATCATCACAGGGTAACCAATTCTTTTAGCTTCTTCTTTTGCAATATTTAGGTTGGTTAAATCTTGTTTGCTATCTTCAATGAGGGGCACATTAACTTTTCGAGCTAGTTTTTTTGCTGCTACTTTATCGCCCAACTGCTCCATTACTTCCACGCTAGGACCAACAAAAGCAATTCCTTCCTCACGGCATCTTCTCGCAAAATTAGCGTTTTCAGAAAGAAAGCCGTAGCCAGGATGAATCATATCCACGTCGTGCTTCTTTGCTAATTTGATGATGGCTTCAATGTCAAGGTAAGGTTTTAATGGGTCGTTGTTTTCTCCTATTTGATAGCTTTCATCTGCTTTGTAACGATGCAAGGAGTACCTATCTTCGTAGGTGTATAGGGCCACTGTTTTTAGCCCTTGCTCAGTAGCCGCTCTTAAAATGCGAATAGCAATTTCTCCTCTATTGGCAACCAATAGCTTTTTGTATTTGTGTTTTTCTGTATGTTCCGTCATTGCGATTGTAGTATTGCTCAATGTTGATAAAATGATTTGATTAATATGAGACAATGGCAACAAATGTTACCCTCTTGTAATTAAACAAAACTAGCAATTTTTTTATTGAGCCACAGCACAATCCCTCGAAAAGAGTTTCAACTTTGCTTGACAATCTGTCTTGTCTGTTGTGTTTTTCCGCTTTGCAAACGAACGTGATACATTCCGTTAGGCAAATGACGCATATCGTAGCGGATTTGTTCTTGTCCTTTGTTGAATTTACTACTCATTGGCGTTGCTACTAAACGACCAGCACTATCAAAGATTTGAAGTAGGGTAAATCCCTCCGTCTCAACATCAAATTGAACCCAGTCTCTTGTGGGATTTGGAAAAACAGAAATTATATTTCGTCCTGCTTTTTGATTTTGTTCTCTTGTTGAAGTAGCCACACAGCCACTCGTCGCAATCACGGGTAGCGTGGCATATTCATCGAGCATTACTTTTTGTAAGTCGCTGTTTTCCAAGCAAAACCAATCTTTTAGCAACGTGGCATACAGCGAACGAAAATCGTATTGCATTTCGATATTATCTTGATATCTAGCATTATTGGGAATAAGTGGATTTTCACCTGTAACTCCTCCAACAACAGGCTTTCCAAAAAGAAAACAAGGAGCTGCTGCACCATGATCTGTCCCCAAACTTCGGTTAGAGGTGATGCGGCGACCAAATTCAGAAAAAGTCATACCGATAACCCGTTCTTCTAAGCCCATCATTTTTAAATCATCCATGAAGGATTCAATAGCCGTAGATACTTTGTAAAGCAGTTCCGCATGCTCACCATAGCGGTGGTCTGTTTCTTCTACTTGTTGGTCGTGTGTATCAAAACCACTAATCGAAACTAAATAAATTCTCGTTTTCAAGCCACCATGAATCAAGCGAGCGACTATGGCGAGTTGCTCCGCCAAATTATTTTTATCGGGATAGGCAACTAAATTTCGCGATGCTAAGTAAGCCTCCACCAGTCTTTGCCCATAAAGGTTGGACTGGCGTTTTATCAGTCGAATATGCTCTAGCAAATCGCCTGCGGGTGTATCAGGTGCGGGTGTTTGCACGCCTTCTACCATTCTATAAAATTGGCTAGGGTCAAAAACAGACATTCCCATGTTCACACCATTGCCTTGAAAAGTGAGCGAAAGGCGTGGTCCCATTTCCAAAGAAAGTGGGTCTGGCATTTGCGCATTCGGGAAATCTACGGGAAAGTTGGGAAATTCATTCTCTAAGTAACGCCCAGCCCAGCCGGTATTCACCACTTCATCGTGGTCAGCACCAGACATCCAAATATCGGAAGAACGAAAGTGCGAAAAATCTTGATTGGGATAGCCCACCGATTGGATGATGTTAACTTTGCCTTCTTCATAAAGTCGGCGCATTCCTTTCATAGCAGGGTGCAACGCCACTTTGTCTTGACCGTCGAGTTTAATTAAACTGCGTTCAGGTAAAATAACGTGTGGACGCGCTTGGTAGAGTTTGTCGTATTGGTCGAGCGGGACAACCGTGTTTAAGCCATCATTGCCACCATCCAAACGAACAAGCACCAGCACTCTATCCGTTTCAATCATAGCATTTTGCAACAAATTCACCCAAGAAGCACTAGCTACTTTGCCCATGCCAGAGAAAGGAATAAAATGAGGCATCACTGTGCCCGCTGCTGCATATTTTATAAAGTTTCTTCTTTTCATGATAACTGGTGTTCTTCTTGGTGAAAAATGGTGTAGAAAAAAGGCAACAAGCGATTCAACACCGTAGCACGCTTCATCTCGTCATCGGGTTGAGCAAGATATTCATACCAAGCAGTTGTCCAGTAGTAGTCCTGCGTTTGTCCTGAAAGTAGGATTTCTCTCAGTTGCTCGTGAAATGTTTTATCCACTTCAATCGGATACTGCCATTTCAACATGAAGTCAATCAACTCGTTGGGGTCAAGGGCTTCCGCAATTTTTGCTACCGTGCCTAAAATATTGAGTTGGGAAAGAAAATTTGGGGTAGAGATACCCACCCAAAGTATCCAATCCACAAAAGAAGCGCGATTAGGAAGGGTATTGGTGGTAATCCATGATTTATCAAAATTAGGAATTTGGTGATAGGCTTGCCAACCTGCCACGTTGGGCGGATCGCCTAAATCTTGGTCAAAAATATAGCTCATATACACCAAATTGCCGTAGAAATCGTAACGGTCTTGAAGCATCTCTGCTGGCGGAATCGGCGCATTAAATTCACGACAAAGCGAGACTATAAAATCAAGGGGACTTTTGATGATTGTTCCCTGCCTCAAAAAATCAAAGAAATGTTGGCTGCCGAAAAGCTGTCGCAAGACAGGGACAATTTCGTAGTTGCTCGTTCTCAATGTTTCTGCTAGTGGCGCAATAATGTTTTCCTCTGTCCAATCATCAATGCCTTGATAAACAAAGAAGCGATAAAGTTTTCGACAAATGAATAAGGCACATTCGTCGTTGTCAAAAATCATGTCCAGTAATTCGTCCAGTTCTTCTGCACCCGCAGCACCTTCGCGCCCCATGATGATGCGATTGTTGTAAAAAGCGGAAAAGGCTTTATTAGAAGTGTCGTGGGCTTCCTCGTCAAAGTAGTGTTCGTCGTTTTCGTAATTGGTGCGCCAGCCAGTCAAGATTTTAGCAGCAGCCTGCACATCGCGCTCTGTGTATTGTGAATTTGGTCCTTTGCCAATGCAGTATAATTCCTGCAACTCTCTACCATAGTTTTCGTCGGGTGCATCTTTGTGGTTGTATTGACCACTCAAAAAATGAAGCATTGCCGGGCTTAATGTAATCGCTTTTACAATAGACTTAACGTCGCCAAGTGCCTGCTTTCTTAGCATTTCAATGTATAGATAGTCCCAACGTGCAAAAAAAACTTCGTAAAATTGTATAGGAATATGATTGAACCAAAACAAAATCATTTTTTCGTGGATGGAGCGGTCTTGTGTCATCATGTTGTGCATCCACCAGCCTTTTAATGACCATATTCTGCCCGGTTCTGCATCATCGGAAAATGGCGCATGAATCCAAGTTTCGCCGAATGGTACATCGGGGTCTATGAATTGGCGATCATTGTAGTTGTTAACTGGAATGGGCGGCACTATGGCGGAAGGCGAAAGTAGTTCGTCCAATGTTTCTTCCAAAGTGCGTTCTTGAAAATAGCGTATATCCTCTAAAGTAGCGCCAAATAGCGTGCGCCTCAATAAATGCGTAATTTCTAGCATTCCCCATTCGCCTTCATATGGACTTAAATCACCTAGCAGAGGCGGTGCTTCCACAGGTGGAGCTAAAGCAGTCAAGTGTAAAAAATTGCTTCTTTTCATCGGTCAACTTTTGTTTATGGGTAAGTATGGCTAAATCCTAAATTATTGGGAAGGGATAACTTAATGTCACAAATAGTAAATAGTAAACGTCGTTTCAATTTGTTTAATATGTAATTGGCTTAAAACTTTTTAGAAAAATCCGATGGGCTTGCTTTACACAAAAAGCAGCGACCGCCTTACAAAAGACAAAAAAACATGAGCCGATAAGTGGAATGGATTAGCTTTTTTTTGAAGCACCGCAGGTATGCCCGTGCGGTGCTTCAAAAAATGGAGGCGTTTTATTCTTTTATGAGTGTCCAAGTGTTCGCAGTGCTGGTTTTGATGTAGTAAAAACCAGCAGCTAAATTAGATACATTAATTTCATTGTTCCCTTCTCGAAGTTGATGTTGCTCAATCGTTCTCCCTAGCGCATCGTAAATGCTTAGCACTTGCGGATGGATGCTTTCTACCCTAATCCAATCTTGGGCAGGATTAGGATATAGTTTGTCTTGAGCCGAGCCTCCAATAGTAGCTACCGCAATAGGGCTATACTCGAATGAGCCATCGAAATCCACTTGCTGCAAACGATAATAATTAGCCTTTGCACGAGGAGCTAAGTGTAAAAAGCTAAAGTCTTTTTCTTCTAGCCATGTACCATCTCCCTTTACTATACCGATGGGCGTAAAGGAAAGACCATCCAAACTATGCTCCACCACAAAGTGGCTATTGTCAATTTGCTGTGCCACAGACCAAGTCAGGCGTATGGCGTTGCCTTCTACAGATGCCTGCAAGGGTTTTGACCACTCCACAGGTAAAGCGATACAAGCGGCTTCAAATTCAGTTATATCCGCACATCCAGTATCATTGCCCAGAATGATGGTTGTTACCATATTGACAAAGGCAGCATCACAAAGAGACTGTACCGCACACTGCGCTAAGTTAGCATTGTTCTGAATACTAATTCCCGTAATGCCAGACATAATATTTTTAAGCCCTACTAGGCTTGTGAGGGCATTATTAGAAATGATATCAAGGCCTCCCCCAATAGAAGTTACCTGATCCAGACCTCCTAGGCTTGTAAGGGCATTATTATTTCGGATAAGAAGGTCTCCCCCAATAGAAGTTACCTGACCCAGACCTGTTAGGCTTGTAAGGTCATCATTAGAATCGATACTAAGGTCTCCCCCAATAGAAGTTAATGCAATAAGTGCATTCAGATTCGTAATGTCATTTCCTGATATCGTTAAACTATTAGGAAAATCAGTACAACCTGGATAATTAGTTGGAAAGGCATCTACTTCTGCCTGTGTGCTAAGGTTTACATCCCCCATAGGACACTGTGCCTGAAGGCGAGTCTGAAGACAAGTCTGAAGACAAGTCTGAAGACAGACCTGAAGGCAGACCTGAAGGCAGACCTGAAGGCAGGTAAAAAGGATAATGGATTTCCATCTAGTAGAGTTAAGTGTTAGTAAAACATTTGTCATTGTATGTGATTTTAACGTGTTATAAATATTGCCTCAAAATTAAGCAATTCTGACAATAAAGCAGCATCAATAAACAAATATTTAATATTTTAATGCTGAAATAATTACCAGCTTATACATTTTAAATATTTTAATTAAATCAAGCATCTATTTTTTTCTTAAATGTTGATGGGTGGAAATGTCCAATTCTGGACAAAGACTTTAAGCATAAAATCCGATGGGCTTGCCATTATCGTATTATTTTAGACCTTTGTTTCAAATCAATAAAATGAATCAAGCATTAATTATTTTCATCAAAAACCCCGAATTAGGCAAAGTAAAGACAAGATTGGCAGAAACAGTCGGCGATGAAAAAGCACTCCTCATTTATATGGAATTGCTGAAGCATACGCAACAAATAGCTTGCGAAGTAGAAGCCAATCGGCTTTTGTTTTACAGCAAATTTGTGAATACAAACGATAATTGGGATAACCAAGCCTTTCAAAAGCAATTACAGCAAGGTAGCGATTTAGGCGAACGAATGCAGGCGGCTTTTGAACAAGCACTTGTGCAACACGAAAAGGCAGTGATTATTGGCAGCGATTGTGCCGCTTTAACCCCTGCAATTATCGAAAGTGCTTTTCAAGCATTAGATACCCATGATTTTGTGGTAGGACCTGCCGAAGATGGTGGTTACTATCTTTTGGGCATGAAGCAAGTTGAACCTACGCTTTTCCAAAAAATGGAGTGGAGCACAGACCAAGTCCTTCCAGAAACCCTAAAAAGAATGGAAGCAAAGCAAGCTGACTACATTTTGTTACCAATGCTTTCTGATATTGACTATTGGGAAGACTGGGTAAAGCACGGCTGGGCAATACCTGAATTAGAATTTGTAGAAGCCCTGAAGTAAGTAATTTTTCAGATGACGAGCATGCCCGTCATCTAAACAATCAATCCATTATTCAAAAAAGGTATCGTAGTTATTGTCGCCAGTACGTGGCTGCTTCTGTGCCCTTGGGCGTTCGCTGTTTAAATCCAATGTACTGCTTTTTTTGCCAGCATCCAACAATTTTGCAGATTCTTTTTCCCCAAAAACAAATAGTGGACTTTCTTTTTCCCATTGCTCCAGCATTTTCAAACCCTGCTCTTCAAAAACACCGTTTTGTAAATCCACAGAGTTCATAAAATTAGCAGACATTTCCATGAAACGCTCCATTTCACCCACTTTGTTTGCTACGTCATCTGCTACGGCTTCCATTGCTTGGTCGAACATAGCGCGCTTGTCAGGGTCGCCAGAAATAATGCTCATCGCCGATGTCATAGCGGAATGAGATGCGCGAATCGCTTTGCGCTCTTGCTCTTTCACCGCTACTTGGTCGCGCGTGTCTTCTAGCAGGATTTCAGAATTTTTATACATTTTATCCAAAATGCGGTGCATTACCTCCATTTTAGCATAAAGTGCGTCATATTTTTCGTTACTTTCCTTCAAACGAGCTGCTTTGCGAGAGGAAAGTATCATTTGCTCCTGCATTTCACGCTCTCTAGCTTTACTTGCCAGTAGCAAATTATTTTCAATTTCCTTTTCGTTTTGCTCCATTGTTGTTTTCAACTTGCGCATTTGCCCTCTAAGTGAACCAATTTGGGTACTCATTTTGCGCAAATTACTTTCCAAATCGGAGATGTAATTTTTCAAAATGCCAATTGGGTCAAGCGTAACAAAGATGCTGGTAATGCTGCGCATCACGCTTTTGTACATATACCACATCAAGTTGCGCATACGAGGGTCGAGCACGACAAACACAAGCGCCGCTATAACAGCTAAAGAGATGGCGATAGAAACGGTACTACTCAATATTGCTGCAATGGCAGCTAAAATTTGAGGAAGAAAAGTTATGGCTAAATACCCTCCACCAATAATTAAGCCCGCCATAAAAATCATTCCTGTAACGCCTTCAGGACGCGACCAAAATCCTTTCCTTTTGCCCTCTGGGTTGTTAAATTGAATTACCTCAGACATAGTTTTTTTTTATTATGTAGTTTGAATATAAAATTTCATTGAAAATGGCTCATTCCACTTTTACAAATATGCACTAATATTTTCAATATCTTGTGCTATTTGATTCATAATACTTTGATGCGTGAAATCAAAAGAAGTTTGCGCTTCTTCAATTTTGCTTTTTGCCTCTTGCACTTCTTCATCGGCGTTGCTAATCGTTTGATTGGCTTTGGCAATGCGTTGCTCCAACTCCTCAATTTTAGCAGCATATTCAGCCACTTGTTTTTTTAGCTGCTCAACTTCCTGTAATTTTAATTGCACTTTTTGTTGCATCTGCTTTTGCAATGCAGCATCAAATTTTGTTCTTTCCTCTTCCAATATCTGTTGATAGTGATGTGCTGATTTAAGCAGTTTTTCTTTGGTCAATCCCATAGACATTGCCGTTGCTAGGACAGATTTATAGGCAGTAACTTCTTCGATGTTCATACCTATCAAATTAGCAACAGATTGCTTAAACTCAATGTAATCAAAACCGGGTAGATTACTCCTTTCCAGTGCTTTGATAAGAAAATGCAGACTCTTTTCATCTAGCCCATGTGTTGTACCAAAAATATTGCTCAAATCTTTTTGCATAGCATTAAATATTAGTTTTGTTTTACAGACATACGCTGTCTATCATTAAAACACCATGAAGATAGCATACTTGCTCTTAAAACTTAGCCAAATAAACATTAAATAAATCATTCTCCTACTTTTCACTCGACCACTATTGTTTTCTACTCGACAAAATAATAGAAAATAGAAAATTTACAGCGCACCATTAAGTGAATTTATGACAAAATGAAAGCATATTTGAATAATAAACAAACAATTATTCTATCTTGCTTAATGATTACAAAAATTAAGTAAAAAAATAAGAACTCTTTTTTCTGTTACTAAAACGACCTAACCTATTGGCTTATGAACTTTGATGCTATTGACTTAATTGTTTTCTTTGGCTATTTGCTTTGCATTATGGGATTTGGCGTTTGGATTTCCAATCGCGACAAAGCCTTGAATGCTCAGGATTATTTCCTTGCTAGCAAAGCCCTGCCTTGGTGGGCAGTGGGTGGTTCACTCATCGCTTCTAACATTTCAACAGAGCAAATTCTGGGCATGAATGGCTCGGGCTACGTCATGGGACTAGCGATTGGTGCTTATGAATTAATGGCTGCACTTTCTTTGATTGTAGTTGCCAAATTTTTCTTACCTGTTTTCATTGAAAAAGGAATTTATTCCATGCCTCAATTTCTTGAAGTACGCTATAACAAAAGTGTGCGGATTGGATTAGCTTTTTTCTGGGTGGCATTATTCATTTTTGTTAACCTAACTGCTGTATTTTACTTAGGAGGCTTGGCGATTGAAGGGCTTACAGGTATTCCAATGATGTACGGTATTGCCGCTTTAGTCATTTATTCAGCCAGCTTTTCTATCTTCGGAGGACTAAAAGCAGTGGTTTGGACAGATGTGGTGCAAGCTACAGTATTAATAATCGGTGGATTAGTCGCTGCTTATTTTGTGGTCAATGCTGTGGGTGGCGGCGAAGGCTTTTTTGCTGGTTTGGGCGTGATGTATGAAAAAGCACCTGAAAAATTTGATATGATACTCGATAAATCCAACCCTTCTTATAGCCAGTTGCCTGGTATAGCTGTATTGGTAGGAGGATTATGGATTGTGAATTTATACTACTGGGGTTTGAATCAATATATTATTCAACGTGCTTTAGCGGCTAAAAGTCTTCAAGAAGCCCAAAAAGGCGTAGCTTTTGCTGCCTTCCTGAAATTATTAATGCCTCTAATTGCCGTTATTCCAGGTATTGCCGTTTTCGTATTGGGTGGCGACATCGCAAAACCAGATGAGGCTTTCCCTTGGGTATTAAGCAACTATGTGCCACTCGGCTTAAAGGGCTTGACCTTTGCAGCGCTAGTAGCCGCTATTGGTTCTTCCGTAAGTTCTATGGTGAACAGCACTTCAACCATTTTTACATTGGACATTTACAATACCATTTTCAACAAAGATGCTTCCCAAGCCAATCTGGTGTTAGTTGGAAGGATTACCGCAGCCTTAGCCCTAGTTATTGGGGCAGTTGTAGCACCCGCTTTAAGTGTACTTGACCAAGCGTTTCAATACATACAGGAATTTACAGGTTTCTTAAGCCCCGGCGTATTCGTTATTTTCATTTTTGGACTATTCTGGCGGCGTTCCTCTGCTAATGCAGCGATGTCTGTTGTTATTTTATCTATTCCGCTATCGTTTTTGCTTAAAATCTTTTTCCCTGATTTACCTTTTATTGACAGAATGGCGTTGTGTTTCATCTTGCTTTCCGCCACTATGGTTGTTGTTTCCTTGATAGATAACGCTCAAAAAAGCGAACCTGAGGTTAATGAACGGAAATTCAAATGGCTCATTTTTGGCTCATTTTTGCTTATTACGATTCCTTCGGGGCTAAAAATTATTATTTCTGACATAGAGATAAGCAACTGGTTTGGTTACATCATTTTAGGGCTTTCCGCCATTGTTACCTATGTTCTCTTTGCTGAAAAACGCAAAGACGATACCAAAGGCATCAAAATACCTGATGGCTTGTTCAAAACAGAAATGATATTCAACCTTTCTGCTGTCGCTGTAATGATTATATTGGCATTTATTTATGCCTTGCTCTGGTAGTCGCTTCCCTTTAGCCTTTTGAAATCTTGAAAGTTTCAAAAGGCTATCTTCTGTTTTCATTTGTTATATTTGTAGAACGTTTGGCAAAAAGAGATTTTGCCAAAAAAAAATCAATCTTTTCACTAAAACAAAAACATGAATCAAGCGGACAATCCGCTCCCGAGTTACGACTTCAAGCAAGGAGCAGTGTTGTTAGTGGATAAACCTAAGGAATGGACTTCTTTTGATGTAGTAAACAAAATAAGATTTGCCTTAAAAAAAGCCACTGGAGAAAAGAAAATTAAGGTCGGTCATGCTGGTACGCTAGACCCTTTAGCTACAGGATTACTCATTATCTGTACAGGAAAATTCACTAAACAAATTGATGAATTTCAAGCCCTAGAAAAGCAATATACAGGTACAATAAAATTAGGTACTACCACGCCATCCTATGATGCAGAAACAGAAGTGGACGCTACTTATCCTACCGAACACATTGATAATGAATTACTTGAAAAAGCTAAGGAAAATTTTATGGGTGCTATTCAGCAATACCCACCTATTTTTTCTGCTATCAAAGTAAATGGTCAGCCATTATACAAAAAAGCACGACAAGGCGAAATAGTAGAAGTAGAGGCAAGAAGTGTTCATATTTACGACTTTGAGTTGACCAACATTGATTTACCTAACATTGATTTTAGGGTCAGATGCAGCAAAGGCACTTATATTCGGTCGCTGGCGCACGACTTTGGCAAAGCCGTAAATAGTGGTGCTTACCTTATTGATTTGCGCAGAACGCACATTGGGACATATGCAGTAAAAGATGCTTGGAATCTGGAACAGTTAATTGATTTTATTGATGCCAACGCATCGAAATAAACCTTAACGAATGGACAAAACACAACAGGGCAGCGTCAATCTTGAACTCCACAATGGAATTGGTGTACTTACATTTTTCCATCCCACGCACAATGCTCTACCTTCGCATTTGCTGTCAAAAATGATTGCCTTTATTCAAGATGCTGGCGAACGAGAAGCGGTAAAAGCTATCCTAATCAAAAGCGAAGGCAACCGCACTTTTTGTGCAGGTGCTAGCCTAGATGAGTTGTTGCAACTCGAAAACGAAATGCAAGCTACTCAATTTTTTATGGGCTTCGCTGATTTGATAAATGCTATTCGGCAATGCCCGAAGTTGGTGCTTGGTCGGGTGCAAGGCAAAGCTATCGGCGGAGGCGTTGGTTTAGCAGCGGCTGTGGATTATTGCTTCGCGACTCAGTATGCTTCTGTGCGTTTAAGTGAATTATCCATCGGTTTTGGTCCTTTTGTGATAGAGCCTGCGGTAAGTCGAAAAATTGGTGTTGCTGCGACGGCGCACCTTACGCTGAATCCTACGGAATGGCAAACGGCGCAATGGGCAAAGGAGCGCAATCTTTTTGCCGAAGTGTTCAAAGACGTACAGCAAATGGATGATTACATCGTCCATTTTACAAAATCTTTGGTTGAATACAGCCCTGAGGCTATGCGAGCTATCAAACAAGTGCTTTGGACGGGCACTTCACATTGGAACGAATTGCTGGCTGAACGTGCAGCCATTAGTGGAAAGTTGGCGATTTCTGATTTTACAAGAAGGAAATTGGCTCAATTTAAACAGTAATAAAAAATGAATAGCAGCGCAAAAAACTAAAATATCTTTGCGCTGCTGCATAAAATCCAGTATTTTATACAATCAAGGCACTTTTACCGTATTCTGGCACAGTAGCATCTGGTTTGCTCAAATGGTGCAACATCCACATATGTTTCTTCAAGGCTACCCAAAAGTTCGGATTTTCATGGTATTCGATACCAAATTCTTCTGCGGTTTCTTTTAAAATATCGGTCAATTTGTCGTAATGAATATGGCAAATTTTTGGAAAAATATGGTGAATGACATGGATATTAATACCTCCCATGAGCCAAGTTCCTAACTTATTTTTTCTTGAAAAATCTGCTGTGGTTTCCAAAACGTGTAAGGCATAGTTATTGTCAATATTGCCATCGTCATCTGGATGTGGAAAATGCGTTCCTTCATAAATGTGTGTCACTTGAAAAATCAAGGCAAATGTCAATCCTGGCAAGATGTGCATACTAATCCAAGCTATAAAAACTACCCAATTTGGAGCAGACAGAAAAATGAGTGGCAACACTAGGGTTAACCCATAGTAAACTGTTTTTGAGATAAATAAGATAACATATTCACGAAAAGGATGTGCAATTGCTTTATTGTTTCCAATATTCGATTCTACGAAAAACCACTTAAAATCTTTTACTGTTACCCATTGCAACATCGCGAAGGAATACAAAATGGGCGTATAAATGTGTTGCCATTTATGATAGGGCAAATAAGGTTCATCAGGTGTAAAGCGGAATAAACCGTGCGTTTCCAACGTCACATCAATACCATGTATGTTCACATATCCATGGTGCGCACCGTGCATACGACGAAAGAGATACTGATTGCCACCAATGAAGTTCATGCTGTAACCTAACAAATCATTAATCCATTGCTTTTCAGAATAAGCATCATGCGTGGCATCGTGCATGATGTTGAAGGCAATAAAAATATTGACAAAGCCTAGCAGTGTAAAACCAAGCATTAGTGTCCAGATACTACCACTTAATACATCAGACATAATAAGAGAATAGACAGCTATCCAAGCGAAAATAGCAAAAAATGTTTTGAAAATCATTGCCCCATTGGCATAAGGACTAATGTTATTCTCCTGAAAATAGGCATCAATGCGTTGGCGAACTACTTTTATGAACTCACTTTTTTTAGGTGTACTCTTGAAGCGAACGCGCTTGTCAGATGTCATTTTATTCAACATAGAAGAGCAGTTTTGTTATGATTGTTTTAATAAGCAATGTTTACAACATGCAAAAATAGCAAATTCAAGCTAAACTCTACGCCGATTGATAAAGATCAGTTAAGAGAATTGTCATTTTTCAGAAAGTTATTTTCTTTTTCAATTCACTTTTTCCGCGTTTGATAACTACCGTAGTCGTATCGCCTGCATTGAATTGGCTAAGTCCTTCCATGTAATCAAAAATATCTTTCACTTTTTTGTCACCCATTTTTATCACAATATCCCCTTTTTGAATGTCTGCTGCATGGGCAGGGCGGTCATCTAAGACAGCATCTATCAACATTCCTTCGCCACCATAGCTGTAATCAGGCAATATACCAAGTGTTACTCGGAAGCTAGCCGCTTGTCGTTGACTATCGTCTTTGGTTTTCGTGAAATCAATTTTTCCTTTCTTGTCCAGTTGCGCTATCAATGCCAACATAAAGTCAGCGATTTCGTGCATTCCTTCGTAGTTAATCAATTCACTGTCATCGGTTGGCTTATGGTAATCTTGGTGTGTACCTGTAAAAAAATGCAATACTGGAATATCTGCTAGGTAAAAAGAGGTATGGTCAGAAGGACCTGTTCCGCTATCGAAAGTTTCTATTTTAATGGGTGTTCCTTTTATCTTAGGAAATGTTTCTTTCCAAACAGGAGAAGTACCAGCGCCATTGATAATCAGCGTTTTATCACTACGCAAACGCCCTACCATGTCCATATTGAGCATATAATTCACTTGATTTAAAGCAATAGTGGGTTGTTTCACAAAATGTTTAGAACCATAAAGCCCTAGTTCTTCGCCTGAAAAAGCGATAAATAAATAGTTGTTGTTCTTTAAATTCGATTTTTTCAGTGCATCCGCTAAATAAAGCAGTACGCCTACCCCACTTGCATTGTCGTCTGCGCCATTATGCACCACTGGTCCATCTAAAAAGCGCGAGCCAAAAGCACCTCGACCAATATGGTCAAAATGAGCACCAATAATGACCGTAGTTGGCGCGCCATTATCGAGCAAACCAATAATATTCTTACCAATTCTAGCTTCACTATCCTTATTATGAGGATTGGTAGAAAAATTAAAAGCAAAAGGCTGAACATAGGTATTTCCTTCACCTTTGGGCGTTAATCCAATTTGCTTAAATCGCTTGGTGATGTATCTAGCTGCCAATTCCTCTCCAATAGTACCTGTTTCCCGCCCCTGTAAGTGATCGGATGCCAAATAAACTACGTCTATTTGCAAATCTTGCAGTATATCTTCTTGACTTTGAGCTGTTAATGAATAGTATAAAGAAAACAACAGTCCTAACAGCCATATTATTATTTTTGAGTATCGCATAGTATTTTTTTACAGGTTATGTACCTAAAATTAAAAATCTGCCTTTACTTTACAAAAGTAATCTATGTTATCCATTTCAGCTACTCAAATAGTAAGCGTTCCGTCAAAAATTAAGGTTCGTTAATCTTATTGTTGTATTATATCAAGATAAGACCAGTATTGAGAATACTAATTTTATCCAATTTATAATTTAAAATATGTAGTATTATGATAATGAAGCAATTAAGCTCACTGATGATTATGTTCTTTTTACTAAATCATCTTTTTGCACAAAACGTGCTTGTTCCTAGTCATCTCAACTTTGAACCTGAATTACCCTACGATGCCAATATTCCTTCACCTGATGCCTTTTTAGGCTATCAAGTGAGTGAGGATTTCGCATTTTATGCTCAAGTAGTAGATTATTTCAATCGCTTGGATGGACTTTCTAAAAAGATTGTAGTAAAAAGCTACGGTAAAACGCACGAAAATCGCCCTTTGATTTATGCTGTTATTACTTCAGAAGCCAATCATCAGCGATTAGAAGAAATTCGACTAAACAATTTAAAACTCACTGACCCTGTGAATACTGGATTGGTGGAAGCGCAGGCGCTAATGAAAACACAGCCAATCATCATTTCCATGAGTTATAACATTCACGGCAATGAACCTTCCGCTACTGAATCCGCCATACAAGTAGCTTACCGATTGATAGCTGCAAAAGACCAAGCTACACAACAGTTATTGGAAAATATGGTCTTTGTGATGTACCCTTGCCTTAATCCTGATGGGCGCGACCGCTATACCTATTGGTACAAATCAGTGCGACGCAATATTCCTGCACATGAACCTAACGACCTCGACCACCAAGAGCCTTGGCCTCAAGGTCGAACCAACCACTATTGGTTTGATTTAAACCGCGACTGGGTATGGGGGGTGCATCCAGAATCGAGAGGACACGTCGCAACTTATCAACAATGGATGCCTCAACTACATACCGATGTACACGAAATGGGCTACAACAACAACTATTTCACCGCACCTGGCACTACGCCACGCAATTTACTGTTACCAGATACTTATGAGCCACTTTCTGATACGATTGGTAGGGCAAATATTGCTGCTTTCAATAAGTATAAAATTGACTACTACACCCGTGAATCGTTTGACTTTTTCTATCCAAGCTACGGCTCAAGCTACCCTAGTGTGCTAGGCGCAATCGGAATGTTAGTGGAACAAGGAGGTATTGGCGGTGGTCGAGTGATTCAAACCGACGATGGTACGTTATTGACTTTCCGACAAAGGGTATTTGACCAGTATTTAACTTGCATAGCAACTATCCAAAAAGGCGTACAACAAAAAGCATTATTTATGCAATATAGCTACGATGCGTTGAATCCTAAAAATAGCAAGTCGAAAACAAAAGCCTATTTCTTGCCCGACGATGGCAGTGGCTATTTATACGATATGTTGAATGTACTAAATCGTCAAGGGGTAAAGATTGAACGCACTAAAGCCGCTTTAAATGCTGCTAACATTGTCAGTTACAAATCAGGAAAAGCAGAAACCAAACAACTTCCTGCTGGAACATTCGTGGTTTCCACCAACCAGAATCGTCATTTACTTATCAACAGCATTATGTCTAGAACTTTAGCCATTGAAGATTCTGTGATGTACGATATGTCCACTTGGTCAGCACCATTGGCTTACAACTTGGAGGCGTACTACACCGAACAAAGTTTGGCACTGAACACGGAAGTGGTTAACAAAATACCCGAAGTGCCTTATGGTGTAGAAAATCCCGATGCGCAGTATGCCTTCATCATTAACTGGGCGCAGCGCAACGCACCTAAAGCCTTAGCCATGCTTTGGGAAAAGGGTTATCGGGTGCGAGCAGCACAAGAGCCTTTCACAATGGATAAACAAACATTTGGCGAAGGCTCGCTCACTATTTTGTTGGGTAGAAATAGAGAAAAAGAAGCTACCATTAAAGCAGATATGCAAGCCATTGCGAATACTGCCAAAGTTAGTATTACAGGCGTAAATACAGGACGAGTAAGCGACGGCATTGATGCAGGTTCAAGGAATAACATCCCTTTAACTCCGCCGAAAGTGGCACTGATGGTAGAACCTCCTTTTGATTTATTAGCTTCTGGGCAAATTTACTACTTATTCGACCAAGAAACGAGGTTGCCGATTGAGCGCATTAAAACTTCTGTATTAATGCAAACCGCTATTCCAAAGTTCGGCAGTCGTTATGGATTTGCAGATTTGAATGATTACGATGTGCTCATTTTGCCTGGTGGTGGAGGAGCTTTAGCGCAAGTTTTTGCTAAAGACCAACTAGAGCAACTCAAAGCATGGGTTAGTGCTGGTGGCACATTAATCGCTTCAGAAAGTGCCGTGAACTTCTTTACAGACAAGGGTTCAAAGATGACCGATGTCAAGCTATCGGAAATGAAAAGGGATTCTTCTGATGCTGCTAAATACTTGGCTTACAATGACAGAACTGACTTTTATGGTAAAAAACGCATACCCGGTTCAGCCCTTAATGCAATGATTGATG
The DNA here is from genome assembly GCA_937944245.1 of uncultured Saprospiraceae bacterium. Classification (GTDB taxonomy): domain Bacteria; phylum Bacteroidota; class Bacteroidia; order Chitinophagales; family Saprospiraceae; genus JAAUTG01. The sequence continues at coordinate 29,869 of CALDYY010000025.1, forward strand.
TTACCCATCCATTGGCATTTGGTATGAAACCTTCACTATATACCTTAACTTTTAGCAATAGTGCTTTAATGCCTAACTCAAATTTGCAAACCGTAGGTTACTATGTGAAAGATAAAGCGAACCTGTTGGCTTCGGGGTATGCCTCCGCAGAAAACCTAGACCATTTGGCAGGAAAAACTTTTGCAGCTGTGCAACCTATGGGACAAGGGAAAATCGTCTTTTTGATGAATAATACTCAATTCCGAATGTTTTGGATTGGCGGAATGCGCATGATGCAAAATGCAGTGATGTTGATGCCTAGTTTTTAAGGAGAGAAAAAAGTTGGATGCCAAAACAGCATCCAACTTTTTTTCACTAATATCCTGCGTTCTGAACAATTATTCCTTTGGAAGTATCTACCTCACGTTCAGGAATAGGCAACAAAGCTCTAAACTCTTGTGTAATACCCACACTAGAAAAATCGCCTGTGCGGCGTATATCTAACCATCTTAGACCTTCGTGAGCAAATTCAATAGTGCGTTCTTTTAATATGGCAGCAACAATATCTTTAGTATCTGTTGATGTGAAAGGAGCTAAACCTGCTCTTGTTCTAATGATATTCAAATCAGCTAACGCTTCATCAACTTTATTTTGTTGTGCTGCTGCTTCTGCACGAGTTAAATACATTTCTGCAAGACGAATAATTTGAACATTATCCTCGCCTGCTACTCTAGTGTATTTCAATGTTTTATTTAAAGGTACACTAGTAGTAACGTTGATAGGTAGTCTTAAATCACCTGCCTCATGTAAATCCCTCAATGCTGCGGAGGCAGTAATTTCATTACGCCCTCCATTAGCTGGCGGATAGTAGAAAAATGCAATAGAGTTAGTTGTGTTTACATCAAATTGCAACTCCCATATAGTTTCTGAGCTATTTTTATTGAGGAAAATATTTCTGTAATTGGCACCAGTTAACAAGGTGTATCGGTTAGTTGCAATTACTTCCGTAGCTAGAGCCTCTGCTTGTGCATACTCTCGACGCACCAAGTGCATTCTAGCTTTTAAAGCTCTTGCTACATTTTTATTAGCCCTACCAACACCATTGTTCTCATTAAGATTAGCAATAGCAAAATCTATATCTGACAAAATCAATGCCCATACTTCTGATTCGCTGCTACGTGGCTTAGCTTCTGCATCCGCTGATGATAATGTCGGACTATCAAATAAAGGTATTCCAACACCATTTTGATTGAACCCTGTTGGCGTACCACCAAACAAAGAAAGTAAGTTAAAATAGTGAAACCCTCTCAAAAGACGCGCCTCTCCAATAGCATTATTGACATTGAAGCTAGGGTCATCTACTCCTGAAGCAGAGGCAATTACATTATTAGCTCTATTTATTCCAGTGTAGCATTCTAAAACTCCCTTCAAAAACTTTGCAGTCATCTCCTATGTTTTCATAATTAAATTGACATTTAGCATTAAATTCTTGGTAATTAGCGATACTTTTTTGAAACTTTGTGTTAATATATGAGTAATCGTAATGTGTACTGTGTGCAACAAAAATGATGATAGATAAACTAACAGAAGAAGCGAGAAGGTTTAAGCGAAATTACCGGAAAGGAACGCTTCGATACAATATCATGGCTTATTATGCGGGGTATCCTATTGAGCTGTGGAATAGATGGTTCAAAGCGGCTAAGGTCAAAAATGAACCACAACTAAAATTTATCATCTTCACTTCGGGTCGCTCTGGTAGTACACTTCTGGTAGATTTGCTCAATTCTAATCCCAACGTTCAGTGCGATTCAGAGATACTTAAACGTCGAGTAGCTTTTCCAAATGCACTAGTTCGCCATTTTGAGCAAAAATCAAAAAAATCCATCTACGGTTGGAAGCTTCTTTCTTATCAGTTGCTCAATGTACAAACAGGAATAAAAGACAAAAGTGCTTTTATCTATCAACTGGTGAAAGAAGAAAACTATAAAATCCTCTATCTCAAGCGCAATGACAAAGTGAAGCAAGCACTTTCTATTATTTATGCTTTTTACAGAGGAACATGGCACAGCGACGAAAGTGGTCATCAGAATGCTGTACAACCATTTGCCTTAGACCCTAAGGTCTTTTATCACTTTTTGAAAGAAGTGGATATTCTGGATAAATTTGAGGAGGAACTTATGGCAACTGTTCCCCATCTGTTCATTTCTTATGAAGAGGATTTAAGCGACCCCGCTTTTTATGGACCTACGATTAAGTGCATTTCCGACTTTTTAGGCATTGATATTCCTGCAAAACCACCTAGTACAGATTTAAAGAAAGTAACGCCTACCAAGTTGACTTCTATGATTACTAATAAGCAACAAGTCATTGATTATCTTGCAGGTACTCCTTACGAAGATTATATGCCTGTATTAGAAAAAATGTAATTTACCCTTCTAATATTTGCAACTTCGCAAATTTTAACATGATTCGCTTTTCTGGCTCATCCAAATGCGGGAACACAATAGTAGCCACTCGTTTTTCATTTGTCCCATCAATATTTTTGACATTGCCTTCCCCAAATTTTAGGTGGAGAATGCGCTGCCCTACTGCAATTTGTTCCGAAGGGCTAGGTCTAAAGGTAGCAGGGTCAACAATGGGTAAATCATTTTTTCTGATTTGAGTAAAGTTACCACGCACGGTTGCTCGATTGGACGCTTCTGAAGGTGCAGAAGTCGTATCTGTTTTTCTTTGATGAAGTGGTACATCTGCATCCAAATGTTGCCAGTCAATTTCTTCAATAAATCGGCTAGGTTCGTTGTAGCGCATTTTGCCATAGCTGTATCGGCTAGCGGCATAAGTTAATGTTAAATAGGCTTCCGCTCTTGTGATAGCCACATAAAACAAGCGGCGTTCTTCATCTATACCTTCCATTGTATCCGAACTCATGAAAGAAGGAAACAAATTTTCTTCTAAACCTACGACAAAAACCGAAGAAAATTCTAAACCCTTTGCAGCGTGTACAGACATTAGTGTTACGCGGTCATTATCGTCTTTATCTTGGTCTTGGTCAGTTACTAAGGCAATATTTTGCAAGTAACTTGCCAAACTTTTGTCCGCTACATCAGCATCTTCTTCTAAATCTGTTTCTACAAATTCTTTGATACCATCCAAAAGTTGAATGATGTTCTCCGTTCTATCTTTGCTTTCTTGAGGCGCATCGTTTTTAACTGCCTCCAACACCCCAGATTGTTGAGTGATAAAGTTAGCAGCTTCATAAGCATCCACTGCTTTTACCTTTTCTTGGAAACTTTCCATCAAATGCACAAAACCCGCTAATGATTTATTAGCTTTTGCGCCCAAAGTAGGAGAAATTAAAGGCAACACTTTCCACATGGATTGTTTGGATTGGCTCGCCAATTCGCTAATTTTATCTACGGTGCTATCGCCAATACCTCGCTTGGGATAGTTAATAACGCGCTTCAATGCCTCATCGTCATTGGGATTAACTGCCAATCGCATGTAAGCTAGCAAATCCTTTACCTCTTTTCGCTGATAAAAAGAAAGTCCTCCTACAATACGGTACAAAATATTATATCGTCGCAGATATTCCTCAAATACTCTTGATTGAGCATTGGTGCGGTATAAAATAGCTATATCTTTGTTGCTGAGGTGTTCCCGATTTTTTTGCTCCGTAATCATATCCACTACGCGCTTGCCTTCTTCTGTATCCGTAAGTGCTTTGAAGAGCTTAATTCGGTTACCTGCTCCTTTTTCAGAACGAATCGTTTTCTGAATTTGATTTTTATTGTATTGAATCAACTCATTGGCAGCCTGCACAATATGCTCGGTGGAGCGATAATTTTGTTCTAGCTTAAAAATCTTGATGCCGTGCGCTTTGTAGTCATTTTCAAAATCCAAGATGTTTTGAATGGTAGCCCCTCGAAAGGAGTAGATACTCTGTGCATCATCGCCAACTACACAGATATTTCTTGGACTATTAGGATAATCCACCAACTTTTTCACAATTCGATATTGTAAAAAATTGGTATCCTGAAACTCATCCACCAAAACATATTTAAACCGCTCTTGATATTTTTGTGTAACATTATCAGGGTTGCTTTGCAATAGTTCAAACATTCGATAGAGCAAGTCGTCAAAATCCATTGCGCCCGAGCGTTTGCAGCGCGCTGTGTATCGCTCGTAAATTTCATAGACATAAGGTCGCTTTCCCGCACGGTCTTGCTGAATTAATTCCTCGTTTTGAGCATATAATTTAGGCGTAATCAATTTACTTTTTGCGGAAGAAATTCTCGATAGCATCGCTCCGGGATTATACAACTGCTTATCGAGGTTCATTTCTTTGATTATCGCACTAATTACACTTTTACTGTCTTCCGTATCGTATATAGTAAAATTGCTAGGATAACCAATTTTCTCTGCCTCTACCCTTAGAATTTTAGCAAAAATAGAGTGGAAAGTACCTGCCCATACTTTTTTTGCCGAGCCTCCAACCACTTTTTCAATGCGGTTTTTCATTTCCTTAGCCGCTTTATTGGTAAATGTCAACGTCAGTATTTCCCAAGGCTGGGCTTTCGTTTCAATGAGATGTGCAATGCGATAAGTCAATACACGCGTTTTGCCCGAACCTGGACCCGCCACTACAAGCACAGGCCCGTCTGTTACGGTAACCGCTTGGCGTTGCACCTCATTTAATTCCTGCAAATAATTTTTTTGACTAGACATTTAATGCGAAGATTGATAAAACAACAAAGTTAACACTCTTTACCTAAACCTCCAATTCATATACAAATAGCCCATTCAGTATTCTTGGTTTAAACCAAGTGGACTTCGGAGGCATCATTTGTTCCTCGTTTACCAAGTGCATGAAATCCTCCACTAAAACTGGGGCTAAACAAAAACCGACTCTATTTTCGTCTTCATCCACCATCTTTTTTAGGGCTTCAAAATTAGGGTCATCACCTACTACATAATGAATCCGGTCGTTGTTACGGATACTTTCTACATTCATTAAATGTTGCAATAGTTCAAAATCCAATAAGGCAGCATCTAATATTTTTTGTTTGAACTGGTTTTGGGCAAAAAGTGATGTTCTCCAAGTCAAATCATACCACTGTTGTTGAACGTACATTTTTAAGGAATACTTTGCTGGCAAATGCTTGTCTTTACTAGACTCTATCGTACACCAATTGCTCAAATGCTTCATCAGTTCTTCCAAAGTACGCTCTGGAATCCCTTCCACTACTCGATTGAAGGACAAAATTTCTACTTGACTAGAGGAAAACAGCGTGCAATACAAATCCAAAGGTTTATTTAATTCTTCAACATATTTTGCTATGCTTGTGGTGCGATGATGCCCGTCAGCAATATAAGTTTGTGCTACATGTTGTGCAAAAAGCTGCTGAATGTGTAGAATATCATCTGTTTGATAAATTTCCCAAATTGTGTGTTGATTTACCCCCTGTTGGAAAGAAAAAAGTGGGGACTTTAATTGCTGTGCTGAGATCCAAGCCTCAATTTCTACTACTTCAGGATAGGTTAATAACACTGGTTTTATTTGTGCTTTTCTATCTTTCAAAAGTTCTAATTGCTTTTCCTCTTTGACATCTAATGTCCCTTCATGCCCCTTGATCGTTCCATTTAGGTAGGCTTCAACGGGTATCGCTGCAGCAACACCTTGATAACTCCTTTTGGGAGTATCAATTCTATAGATATAAATGGATTTTTCTCGTTTCGGTTGAAAATACTGATGTGCTTTAGCAGCCAAAAAAGCATGCTTCACTTCTGTAAAAAAGTGGCTCAATCGCTCAATTCTATCAAAATTGGGAAATAAAACGGGAGCAGGTAAGATTTGCATAAGCAACTTAAATTAGCGCATCAAAGCATTTGTTGATAGCGCAAAGGTATATTTTCCCAATTAACTGAAAAAGATTTTTTTGAGAGATGATGAGAAGAAATATAGTTCTGCATGCGTACAATACTAAATTCGCAATACTTTTCTATACTTTTGGTAGTACAATGGAAAATGTAAGTCAAATTACAAGAAAAAGTTGGTAAGGTCAAAAATTGTCCTTACATTTGAATACTATAATTAGCTATTTTAAATGGAACAAAAAGATTTATTTGGCAACGTAATTCAATTAAACGGACACCAAAAGGTCGTTTCAGGTTACAGGATTTATGATGCTGAACAGAAACGTAGAACGAAGAGAAATGATCTTCCAAGTCTATATCCTGATTTACCAGAAGAAAAGTACGATATCATTTATGCAGATCCGCCTTGGGATTATGGAGGCAAAATGCAATTTGATAAGAGTGGACGCAAAGACGTAAATAGAAACTGGAAAAATAATATTTTTATAAGTGCAGCAAATTTCAAATACCCTACGCTCACTATTAAGGACATGATTAAAATTCCCATTCACGAAATAGCTAAAGAGGATTGCCTACTGTTTATGTGGGTAACAAATCCGCATTTAGCGCAAGGTATTGAGTTGGGGAAATCTTGGGGGTTTGATTACAGAACAGTAGCTTTTGTTTGGGATAAAATGAACCACAATCCAGGGCAATACACATTATCATACTGCGAACTCTGCCTAGTATTTAAAAGAGGACGTATCCCAACACCAAGGGGTGCAAGAAATATAAAGCAATTAGTACGAGTACCTAGAGGTGAACATAGTCAGAAACCGATAGAAGTACTTCACAATATTGAAAAAATGTTTCCCACTCAAAAAAGGATTGAATTATTTGCACGACACAAGCCCGAAAGTTGGGACGTTTGGGGACTTGACGTTAGAGAAGAGTATGAAGACGGTACTAATCTAAAAGAGGTTTTATCTTCTCAATAAAATGTTCAACTAATTGCTCAGTATCAGATGTGTCTCTCCAAAAGAAAAAATGTGCGTCTAAATTATCATACCAACAAGTGATTTCCCTTACACGACAGGGGTCTCGTGTAATGTCCCCTTGGAAAACAGTCCAAAAAGGAAGCACATCTTCACCGAGATTACCTGCTTTCTTTAGTATTTTCTGTAAGCCTGGTGTAAAGAATTTGCAAGAACGTTCATGGGCATTTCCCCGACCCGCTGAACGTGATTTTCCCTCAACCCATCCGTCTTGCCGTTTAACTTCAATATAAATAGTTTTATTCGTTTCTGTATTTGTTATTGCATAATCAGGGTAAACGCCATGTTTCTTTATTTCAATATCAGGAACGTATATCTCATCTAAATCCTTTTGACTTAAAGGGAAATTAACATAAATTTCACTAAATTCTTTTGGCTGGGATATTATTTTATATTCAGTGTTTTCAAATAGTTTCGAAAAAGTTTTGTAAAAACTTTGTTCAGCAATACTAGCGTTACTCACGCTATAATCTTGCCATTTTCTTCTAAGTCTGTTTGCACTACTCCCCACTGTCAAACTTTAGTAAGTGGTCAATACTTGTATCCAAAGCATTTGCAATTTTTTCAATGTTAATAAGAGTTATATTTTTTTCGGCACGCTCTATCATTCCAATATATGTCCTATGTAAGTTAGCTTTAAAAGAAAGCTCTTCCTGTGAAAGACTTTTTTCTTTCCTTAGTAGCCTTACCCTCTGTCCGAATTTTGCTAAAATCGCTCTATTCTCCATTCAATAAATTATACTACTACAAAGCTAATTCTAGTATGCAACTTATGCAACATACTAGAATTAGCATTTAAGATTTTAAAACTAGAGAATAGACGATTGGCTTGCTTATCTTCTAGTTTTAAAATATTTACTCCAACACAATCATTTTCTTAGTAGCGATAAAGCCATCCGCAGCAATGGTATAATACAATACACCACTTGCTAAATGCTGACGGTCAATTTCTATAATGTTTTGTCCTTTATGGAATTGGTCTGCTTTTCTATAAATCACTCGACCACTCACATCGTGAATTGTCAATTCAGCACGCATATGACTTGGCAAGTCAAATGTAATGTTCGTTTTATCCTTGAATGGATTCGGTATGTTTTGATACAACTGGAAGCCGCTCGCAACTGGTGTTTGGAAGTTTAGCTTCAAGTCAAATAATGTTCCATTCACATCATAAGCCTCTGACAAGGTGCGCGTAGAACTAATGCTCAACGCATTTTCCAGTACCACTGGCTGTTGATTGCGGAAGACCAAACTTACCATTCTACCTTTGCTTTGCTCACCATTCCAACTTACAGTAACTGCTCCTTCTTTCTCAAATACTCCAATTTGGCTATAATGTACTGCCCCGTCCAGTATATTTACCAACTCAAGTTGTGGATTATCATAGTTTAAGGTAAATTGATAGCCGCTTAACTCATGCTCCATGTCAAGATGAACAATGATTGTTCCATCTTTTTCAACACGCTCTTCTACTGCTTTCACCTCCAATACTTTTTGGAAGTTTCTACCCTCTACAAGGCTTGAATTAGGTATGGCTGAACCATTAATATCACCTACTTTGATAGCGACAAAGTTCAAATCTAACTTATTTGCTTCCAAGTCATTAATATTCATTACTTCTGGGAAGTTCTCTGCAAATGGATTTTCTGGATTCTGGAAAACATAATCCGCAGGAATGAATCGCCAGCTTGTATTGTTGGTCAACGCTTGGTCAATCGTCAAAATCAATCGTCGCAGTAGCACCATGTCCATCGTAGTAATAGAACCTGAATTGTTGATATCTGCTGCAATTATTTTGTAAGGTGAATCCAACGGTTGTACATTCAAAATATGCTTGGAAATCAGCACTAAATCGAATGTAGAAATACCGTTCAAGTGGTCATCATCCTTGTATGGTGTCAAAGAATAATCGTAACCTTTTTCCAAGTTGTAAACGCCGTAAGTACCTGTTGCACTTGTTCGAGTAGTTGCCAAAGCAGCACCCGAAACTTGTACTTCAGCATTTTCTACCCCGTCATTTGCTTCCGTAGCAATCGTTCCTGCAAGTGCAGCACCTTGCGTTGGATTCACACATGGATTTTCCGTAAATTCATCACTTTCTGATCCAAGAATACTGACAAATGTTTCACAGAAAGCCGCATTGCCCGCAGCGTCTCTCGCCCAAAGTTGAACGGGTACAACCCCCAATTCTCCGTTCACACAGGTAAATGTTCTTACGGTAGAATCTGGATAAATAGATGGGTCGGCAAAAGTCAAGGTTACATCAGAACAGAAGTCAAATGAGCCTTTATCAAACCAATCGGCAGCGATACTTATTGCACCATTTGGCATTGCGCGCGTGGAAAGTCCAAAAATACACTTAGGCGTTGGCGCTTTGCAATCCACAACTTGGAATGGCACTTCTAGCTCCGTTGTATTGCGGCAAGCATCTTGCGCTTTTAGCACAAAAGTATGCGTCGTCGTTGTTCCACCTTGCTGAATTGGATAATTTCCTGTGATGCGGTAACGTCCTTCGCCTAAATCTTCTAATTTGCCGAATGGGTCGTTTATTGCATCTCTATTAAATGGTTTGAGTTGATAGGACAACGTCAACTTATCCACTACCTCACATAAATCATCCAATGTGAAAGTGATGTCCACAGGCGCAGTGCAAACATTCCCTCTTGGCTCTTCATCGCCACCGCAGAATGCTTCAAAAGGTTCTACCTCAATCGTTGGTGGTGTTACGTCAATAATTCGGATAATTTGACGATATAGGAAGTTGCCATATTCTTGCGCACTCACATAATTTCGCATGATACCAAACTCGTCCGTTCCTCGATACGTTTTAGTAATCCTTGCGGTGTCGGCATTGTCAATCAATACAAAATCACCATCGAAACCAATATTTAAATCCGTGCGATAAGGGTCACCATCCGTTCTGTCGTCAATATCGTTAATGCCGTCTCTTCCCAATGGACTGATGATAACACCATCTCTAGTTTCTAGACCTTGTATGAAACTTGTGTTGATGTACCTATCGGTGTAGCCCAAGAATACTTGACGTGTCAATAAACTATCTGGACGCTGCACCACAGCAATTTCTGTGTTGGCAGGATTCCATGTACACCAGTTGATGAAGTGATAGGTATGCACAATTTGATAACAAGCAGCTTCAGAGGCTTCAAATCGCTTAGTTTCTACATTCATTGCCCAGTGATCGCAACCATTGTTGAATTGTAAGATACCTCTACTCGCCCGAACTGGGTCAATAAATTGCGTTGGCTCGATTCTTCTTGGCGTAATTCTCTCTGTGCAGAAAATTAAATCATCTAACGGGAATGCCATGCTCCAGTCATGGAAGTCATTATCCACTGTAATTTTTAATTCTTGTGGTAAAGAAACATTACCGCAAGCATCCACCAACTGGAATACAATAGATAGGCTTCCACCTAAACAAGTTTTATCGAAATTATTGGATTGCAATTTATCTACTATTAATCGAGCATTATCGCAATTATCCCCTTCAGCAAGTAAATATTTAGCACTAGCTGGATCAGTAAACTCACCCGCAGTATTGAACAATCGCTGAATCGCTTCATTTGGATTAGCAGCACTCAATGCCTCTGCAATGCGTGTAGTTAGCGTATCCAAACAAGTCAATTCAATATCTTTCTTTTTCGCTACTGGCGGAATTTTATCTTGCAATTCCACTTCTACCATGCAGTAATTATAATTGCCATGTCCATCTTCCACTCGGAACACAACCATCTGCGTACCTATGCAGCCCTTTATATCCGCTTTCGTGAACTTCACTGATTTTCTAAACAAGGCTTCGTCCCCGTTGAAGAAAATATTATTTCTTTCTGAAGACTCCCCAAATAAGAAGCCTGCTGCATTTAACTCGTCCATTCTTGCCACAGTGAAGGTTACTTGACCGCAGTTGTCGTAAGAACCATCATCAAACGATTCTGCTGGAATTTCTACTTCACATTCTAAGCCCATAGCAACTGCTCTAAATTTTTCACAGATAGCTACTGGTGGAATTTTGTCTTCAACAAATGCGTTATACTCAGGTGAGATAAATTCATTTTTGCAGTCATCTATCAAACGAATAGTGTATGTAAATGCCTGATTAATAGGCAATTTAGTTACTCTGTATTTACCGCTTCCAGTAAGTCCTGAAAGATTAATTGCAAATTCTTGCTCTGCTCCACGATTAATGCTCAAGAAGGCTTTAACATTACCTGAACAATCATCTTTTACTTCAATGTTGATGAAGCCATCAGCAGTACAATCATGGAAGCCACCTAAGCCTGTTACCTCAAAAGGATGCTCTGGTAGTTTTAATTCAGGTGCTTTGCTATCGCCTACTTTTACAATTTGCGGAATAACACCAATTAATTCCAAATGTCCATCGCACCAGTTATACACCGTCCATTCGCGGAAGATTTTGTAGGATTTCTCACAAGTAGGGATTCTATTGCCATCTTTCCAATCAATGGCATAGCCACATGCTGCATGGAAATCACCACTTATGAAAGCAGGTACTTCATCGCCGCTGCCGTTAGTGAATAATGCACTGGCTAATAAATCTGCTGGGTTCACCACCACACCTGCACCACTGCCTGTGTTGAGCGGTGTTGGGTCGAAGTTCGGAATCATTGCACCATAAGCTGCAAATTTTGCTGGATTGGAAGCCCATTTTTCAAAAATAGCTAATGGACTTGGGTCGTCGTCGCATTCCAGTTCGATTTCTGGCATTGGCGCTTTTATGTCTGGCTGGACAATAGTAATGATTTGGAATAAAGTATTGGATTCATTCCCACATTTATCCACTGCTTGAATAGCGCGCACAAAAGTCTTGAACCTTGCAGGGCGACCAGTGAATGGCGCTTCTTCAATTTCCTTATTCAGAACAGCAGCTAAGACATCAAGGGCGTTTATAATACCAGAGGCATCCAACTGACGAATGGCTTGATTAATATCAAATCTATCTTCGGTGCAGGTAAATTCTATCATTTGCCATTTGCTCCATGCAAAGTGAGCATTACAGTTTTCGTGAATTTCAAAAACATCACTCAAGGCAGGAATAGTAATCGTTCTTGCGTAACCACTTGCACCAATTCTATCTGGTGTATTGGCGCGAATAGCACGACTAGGGAACAATTTAATGTTTTTAACTACATCCGTCATCGTGTTTAACTCCGTCAACAATCGGTCTGTGTCGTAGTAGCACTCAACGAAAATTTCGTCAGATTGACCTTTTAACACAGGCGGTACTTTGTCTTCAATGACAATTTTACCCCAGCAAGCATCTTCAAAGGCTTTGCCACCACATGGTGCAGGAATAGTGCGTGTAACTTTCACATCAAGCAGTGTACCGCAATCCACAGCGGAAAAGTCAACGATTGGGTAACCTTCAACGGTTTCTCCAATTTTATTCACATTCGGATTGGTAAAGAAGATATCATACTTTGTCCCGTTGATGTGGCAAGGATTTTCTAGCAATAAATCAGGAGTCAGAATAACTACGCAATCGTTGGTTAAACTGATGCTTACTCTATTGTTGCAAGCCAACTGCTTAGGATAAATATTGATAGTCGTTTCGCACTTAATATCTGGATAATTTGGATCGCTGAAAATAATCGTATGCGTGCCTACTGGCAAATTGTTGATGGTTACTTTGTTATTTGCCAAATCAGGCGTAAAACTTGGAATAGTACAAGTGCCTAAGTTGATGCTTGGCACTTTTTTCACGCTGCAATCTATATAGACTGGCATATCAATGACTAAACTATTCACTGCATTACAGTCGTCCGCTTGAAGGATGTAGTTTCTGCGTGTTGGACAAACAAAAGAGCGATTTCTAGGGGTACAACTTACTGCTGCTTCCCAGCCTTGACCGTTGTTGCCATCGCCATTTTTTGTAAATTCAAATGTGATACAGCCACTTCTATTCAAGCAAGAGGCTTCTACTTCGCCGCCATTAGGCGCATTTCCAACACCTCGTCCTGCACCTGTGCCTAATATCGCACCTGCTAAGTTCTCGCCATCGTATGCTATTAATTGGTCGCCAACTGCCACATCAAATAAAGTAAATACTACTTTAACTTGCTGATTAGCTGGGTCTGTTGGGCAAATGGTTACTATGTTGCTAGATGCTACATTATCAATGTAAGCAAACAACGGACCGCCTTCATCAAAGAAACCCGTATTTTTTCCGCAATCTATTTTGTAGTTCAAATTAGTAGCACCCGTTGGCATCGTAATACCGTTCGTGCAAGCCACATTATAGTTGCATAAATTGCTGGCAGAAAGTACATCTGTTCCATTGGTAACTGTAATTTGATACCCAATATTTTCTAAATGCAAGCCTCTCAAAATATAAATACCTGAACCTACTGGCATTTCTACTAAAGCATCCCCTGTTGCAACAGGATTCAATGGGTAGCGCACTCCACTAGCTGGCGGGAACACCCCTAATGGTGCTTTGAATAAGCCTACTACACTTTGTACTGTCCAAGTTTCACCTGGTGCAGCATACACTGTAATTTCTTCCGCTAATTGACCATCTAGCACATTTGGTGCGCTTCGGTTATCCAAGCAATTACAAGGGTCGGTAATGGAAATATCGCGAACGATAACCGCAAACTCACAAACTCCTTCATTGCCCGCTTCATCTACCGCAAAGTATTGGACTAAGGTGTAACCCAATTTAGCTAAAAAGTCAGGGTCAAGATTGTTGCTTAATTTTAGTTTATCCTGTGGCGTGCAATTATCTGTGAATATAGGTGGTGTCCAAGTTACGATACCACCTTGTCTATAAAAGTCATTTGCGTTGGTGATGATAATGTCTTTAGGACAATTTGTTGTGATTGGTGCTTCTTTATCTTCTACCGTTACGGTGAAACTACAAGATGCAGCGTTGTTGTACCTGTCAGTTACGGTGTAAGTTACCGTCGTTATTCCCACGTTAAAGACTACTCCACTTGCATCACCTTTGCCACTCACTTGAGTTGCCCCTGTGGTAACATAAGTAATACTTGGGTTGGCGTCGCAATTATCATTCACATCCTTTAAGGAAATGCCCATCACTGGTGCGTCGCAACTCTGAGGAGCGTTACTCAACACAACATTTGCTGGACAAGTGAAGGTCGGTGCTTCTGTATCAGGCAAAGTTTCAATAAAGGCGGTTGTCATTGCTGTGCAACTTGTAATGCCTATTGCCATGACTACAATATCGTAAGTACCTCCATCCAAATTAGCAAATGAATTACTAGATTGGAAAGTTTTTCCACCGTCAATCGAATATTCTAATGTCCCGCTAGGGAAATTCGCAAAAATCTGAATAGAACCATTATCGTTGTCTGGGCAGGTTTCTCTAGTCGTATTTACTCTAGTAATCGTTACGGCTGGACCAACTGGCAGCGTTGCTTTAACTTCCTGCTGACAATTTTCTAAGAATTGTACTTTTATCAAAATAGTATATTCTCCTGGAGCTAATCCTTCAAAAGTAGATTCATTTTGGAAAGTTTTCCCTCCATCAATCGAATATTGAATCGGTAGAGTAGCCTTTGCAGATACAGTAATTTTACCATCGTTTGTACCTGCACATAATTCTGGTGTAGTTGTTGATTCACCAACGATGAGGTCGCAAGTCAAGCAGCCATTATCATGTTTCCCAAACCCTTCAAAGTTTGCTAATCCTACACTTTCCCACTCAATCGGTGAAGCGAAGAAGGCATCTGTCGGGTTGTTGTCTCCTTTTTGAACAGTCGCTAATCTTCTGATAACATTGTTTTTAGTGCTTACTGCACCTTCTATCCAACCATCAACGCCAGGATTTTCCCCTATCTTGCCAATCACGTCTAAAATAACGTTGCCAACACCGCCTTTCCAAAGAATAATAACATCGTTACCGTCAAATAGCAAGTTGGCAGTTGCGTTGGCTGCACTATTTAAAGTGGTATTTGTTGCACCTTGATTAACAATCACAAAAGTTGCGTTCGGGTTGAGTGTACCTGAAAGCGGAATGGTTACATTCGGACTATTGAAATTGCCATTTCCGTTAGCATAAATCGCAATCGTGTATTGGTCTGTTGCTAAATTAATCACATTGGTCGTTGGATTGTATAGCTCTAGTGCTTTGTTATTGCCTTCTGATTGTTCTGCATATTCTGAAATCAACACAGTTTGACAATTTTCCAAAATATTGCAACCAAATGGTGCATTGCCTGCCTCCACATTGCGCAAGACGCAAATTGGATTGTCAGAGAAAATAGCAGAAATGGTGTAAGCACGACCATCGGCTGGCAATACAACCTTAAAGGTATGGCTTGTTGAACTATCTAAGTTGGCTACATCCACCGAAGCAGCTACATCGCCGAATAAACTTAACTTGCCTGATGTTGGTGCATCTATAAAATTAACGGTGATAAGTGCAGTAAATTCGTCATCTAATGGCGTTGGCGTTCCTTTGTCATCACAATCACCTTTTTCTAGTGCAATACTTTCTAGCAAACAAGTAGATGAATTGGTACAATCATCTGCATCAATGGCAATATTTAAAATTTGCCAGATACTTGTTTGACCTGCTAGACCATTCGATACATATTGAACTCCAATATAAAAAGCTCCCTCAATGTTAGACAAATCAATTTGTGCATTTGGGTCTGGATCATCAAATGTTCTTAATTCAATCCAAGTTGCATTTTGAACTGATTGTGCCGTGTGGAAACCATCATAGTCATTGGAGTAGAAAAATTTTAACGGTGAGCCGTTGAAGTTCTCTCTGATTTCAGCAGACAAACTTACGAAACTAGCTTTGTCGTAAAGTAGTGCATTGGACACCAACCAAAGGTCGCTTAAACACTCTGTTCCACAGAAGCCATTAGCCGAGTAGAACCCATCGGAACAAATCCAATTATCGCCATCTCTATTCAAGGTTACTGGCACAATATTGAAGAAATCGCAATCGCCTGTTACACAACGAGGACAAACTTGTGCTCTACCTGAAATGGATATATTGCATACCTTTTCTGTACCTTCCGTAATAGTGATTCCCCATGCTCTACCTTCCAAAACAGTGATAATGATTGTTCCATCTGCCACTTGAGCTGGGTTGTCGCCTGAAATTGTGCCTTCGCCAGTATTTGTTAATATTGCTCCAGCATCAATACCTTTATATTTTATTCTAATTTCCACTAAGTCGTTTAATCCAGTCGTTTCGGTCAAACAAACTTGTGTAACGTCTTCAATTTCAACACCGCAAGCTGGTGGAAGTCGGTTTACACTACCATTTGTATTAAAACCATCTGTTGATACCCAAACACCATCTATTAACTGAAGCGAGCTACCTACCGATACCCCTCCTTGTGCTACCCCAATATCTACGCTTTGTACACCATCTGCGATACCACCTACACCTACAAAATCCCCTTCATAGCTCAAAAATTCAATTAAGCCACATGGACTTCCTAGTGCAATACCATCAGGTGAACCATTCTGAAGTCCATTCACTGGCAAGTTCCAAACGTAGTAACTACCTAAATCATCGCTAGTAACGGCAATAGCTGTATTCGCTAAGTTAATGCTATTATAAGGTGTTCCATTGCCTCCATTATAGAGTACAATCGTGTAATCACTTAAATTGGTGGGTTGAGGGTTCTCAATGAATATTTCCACAAATTCCCCAATATCTTCCCCAACATTGTCATAATGAAACTCATTAATTCTAGCAGTTGCTTGTGCGCATGGTTCACAAATTTTAGCCGTACCCGAAACGGTTAAATTACAATCGCCATTGTTGTCATTGATAGCGATGAACCACATTTCACCTTCTAGTAAGGTAATCGTAATGATACCGTTTGCCTTAGTGGCAGGATCATCTCCACCGATTGTACCTGCTCCGTTACTTACGACAAAGGCATCCGGCTTAATACCATTATAAGGTATGCTTACAATAATTTTATCATCAGAAGCATCTGTTTCTGATTGGCATTCCTCTCTCGGTGTGCCAAATGTAAGTGGGCATGGAGAACACTCACTTACGTGCTTACCTAAATCTTCGATGTTGTTGATGACATATCCGTCCCATTCATCCGCAGGATTAAACGCGTCACTCAGATTAGTGTCCCCTTTCTTAATGCCAAATTTTCGACGCAATGTATTGTCCGCTGTCGAGGTTAAGCCACTACCCCATTCTGTGCCTGGGTTATTCCCTACCTGTCCTATAACGTCCAACACTTGAGTCCCCTTTTTTAACACTATCGCATCATTACCGTTGAAGTTCATGATACCTGCTGTAATCAAGAGGTTCGCTATACCCGTTATTGCTGGATCTGCTGAGTTGTTCGCAATTACATATGTCCCATAAGCCGGTATTTCCGCCGTGCCTGAAACCGTACTAAAATTAAAGGTACTACCCGCTGTTGTGTTTCCATTAAA
Organism: uncultured Saprospiraceae bacterium; assembly: GCA_937944245.1. GTDB lineage: Bacteria > Bacteroidota > Bacteroidia > Chitinophagales > Saprospiraceae > JAAUTG01. The sequence goes on from CALDYY010000025.1 coordinate 47,184, forward strand.
ATACACCTCTATTAAGTATCCACCTGCTTTTAAGTCTATTACTGTATTGGTTGGATTGAACAGTTCCAGTGCTTTGTTATTACTCGAACCTTCCACGTACTCTGAAATAAAGACATCTTCGCAATTACCTAATAAAGGATCAACACAGGACTTAGCTGTTCCAGAAGCAATTAAATTACAACCATTTCCTATTAAGGTAATAGCCCACATTTGCCCCTCATCTAAGGTAATAGTGATTGTTCCGTTGGCAACTGTTGCTGGGTTATCGCCTCCTATTCTGCCTGCCCCTGTACTTGCCAATACTGCATTCGCATTTATTCCCGTGTAAGGGATGCTCACCACTACTTGGTCTGTGTTTATTGTTTCTGTAACACATGATTCCGTAGCCATACCTAATACTATGCCACATTCTTGAACTGCTACTGGCGTACAATCGTCTGCCTGTATTTTGACGTTGCTAATTCTCCAACGAGAGTAATTAGCGTTATCCACATATCTAAACCCTATGTAAAATCCTGATAAGTCGCTAATAGCAGAAAGGTCTATATCCTCATTTCCAGGTGTATTAGTGTTTCCTGCTGTCGGTCCTATCAGCGTCTTTAAATTGTTCCATGTCGCTTGGTTTGGATTACCAGTACCTGCATAATTCACTGACCACAATACTTCTAAGTCTGTTTGGTCAAATGCTTCTTGTGTGTTAAATAGTAATTTGATAACTTTAGCATTACCAAAATTAAATTTAGGCGATGTCAACCAATATTCCACTTGACCTGATGCCCCGCTATTGAAAGCATTTAACTGATAATTCTGAAATTGCTCACTCCATGCGCCTGTTGACGTTGAGTTGGTCGCATTTTGTACTACAAAGTTGTTGAAGTTACCACTATCTACAAAACAATCATTCAATGCAACTACTGGGTCACATGCTCTTGCCGTACCACTTAAAGCTAAATCACACAAACCACCCATCAGCGTTATCCCCCATGACTGTCCTTCGTCTAAAGTGATGGTGATTACCCCATTAGCAACCATCGCTGGATTGTCGCCACCTAGTGTACCCGCTCCTGTGCTGGTCAGCACTGCACTGGCATTCGTGCCTGTGTAGGGAATGCTCAC
>CALDYY010000026.1 GCA_937944245.1 uncultured Saprospiraceae bacterium
GCTAAAATGCTGACTTCCATTGGTTTGCTTGAAGCATCAGAATTAAGTTTACTACTCAAAGAACTAAGAAAAATTTATCAGACAACAAGAGAAGGCAATTTTAGCATTGCCGAAGGGATGGAAGATGTACACTCGCAAGTAGAGTATATGCTTACGCAACAACTAGGCGATGTAGGTAAAAAAATTCATAGTGGACGTTCTCGAAATGATCAAGTGCTGGTGGACTTGCGACTATTTTTTAGGGATGAGCTTAAAAAAATTGCTGATTTAGTGCTTGAACTAGCAGAAAAACTGATAGAAAAAAGTGAGCAACATAAAGATACACTCATGCCCGGCTACACACATATGCAAGTAGCTATGGTTTCTTCTTTTGGTCTATGGTTCGGAGCTTATGCGGAATCATTAGCCGATGATTTGCATTTACTGGAAAGTACCTATCAAATTGTCAATCAAAATCCACTAGGTTCTGCAGCAGGTTATGGCTCTTCTTTTCCGCTAGATCGTACACTAACTACTCAACTGCTTGGCTTTAACAATTTGAATTACAACGTTATTCATGCGCAAATGGGAAGAGGCAAAACAGAATTATTTGTCAGTTTTGTTCTGGCTGCCATTGCACACACCGTAGGCAAATTTGCGATGGATGTAGTATTGTATTGTAGTCAAAATTATGGATTTATTAGCTTGCCAAAGGAATTGACAACAGGTTCAAGCATTATGCCACACAAAAAAAATCCAGATGTATTTGAATTAATTCGTGGGTATTGCAACAAAATTCAAGCACTCCCGCAAGAAATTTCGATGATGACCAGCGGGTTGCCAGCAGGCTACCATAGGGACTTTCAATTACTTAAAGAATCCGTTTTCCCTGCCATTCATACTTTGAAAAATACGCTTTCCATACTTATTTTTTCTGTAGAGCATATTGAAGTAAAGCGGAATTTACTCCAGCATCCTCAATATACTTATCTCTACACCGTTGAAGCAGTCAACGAACTCGTCATGCAGGGTGTACCATTCAGAGAAGCCTATCAGCAAGTTGGCAAAGCGGTAGAAGATGGAACTTACCAATACAAAGGTAGTATCCAACACACACATGAAGGTAGTATCGGCAACTTGTGCACGGCACAAATTCAACAGAAATTGAATCAGCATTACACCAATATCAATTACCAACAAGTGGAACAAGCCATACAAAGACTGCTAAACGAGTGATTATTCTTCCAAGTTTTTGCCAATTATTTTCATCACTATCACTACTGTTTCTGGTCGCTGAAGGAAAAATTTCATTTCCTCCATTAGAATAGGCATTACAACATCATAATCGCCAAAAACGCGAGTGCTCATATTATTGCTAATCACCTTTAATTCGGGATAACCTTTCAATCGTTGAATAAAATCAATAATTAGCAGTTTATAATCAGAAAGCAAAGGATACATACTCATTTCTACAGAAACACCCATCATTAATCATTTACGAACAGAACAGGATAATCAATACAAGGTTTAATCAGCAAATTAGTTACATCATAAATCCAATTACTAACAACAGATAGCTTTAAAATTTCTATATTTGTATTTATCATTGAGTAGTTAAAAAAGCATTGATGGCAAAGAAGGTAAAAAATAATAAGTTACGCGATGAACGCATCCCAAAATTGATAGGTGTATTATGCCTATTAATTGCAACCTATTTATTCATCGCCTTTACCTCCTACCTCTTTACTTGGAGAACAGACCAAGATTTAGTGCTTCAATTCAGTTGGAACTTATTGGCACAAACAGGATTGGAGGTAGCCAACTGGCTAGGTAGATTAGGCGCAATCATATCCAACTTGTTTTTTTACTGGGGTTTTGGGCTGCCATCCTATATTTTAGTTGGCATACTTGCCTTCATTGGTCAAAAATTATTCAATGATCAACCTATTTTACCACATTGGAATAGCATTAGAAATTGGCTACTGCTACTGCTTTTCTTATCTGTTTTTCTTGAATTTTTATTCTCTCGCTCTAGTTTTTCTTGGGGTGGTGCTTACGGAGATTATGTTAGCAAATGGTTACAAGATTTTGTTGGCAGCCTTGGATTAGTGGTATTGTTCCTAGCTTTAGGAGCGGCACTGTTGATATGGAGCGGTAGGTGGCAATCAAGAAAATTCCAATCGGTAGAGCAAGAATTGAATAGAATAAAAGACTATGCACAGTCTAAAATCAAATTTAAAGATACCAGTAAAAACACTAACATAAACCAAAATGAGCAGAATTTGCCTTCAGTGGAGGATGATATTGAGGACTTTGACGACGACACCATTGAAGTAGTGCCAGCTATCCTTCCAACGTCAACATCAAAATCGCCAAGTCAACTTCAATTTGAATTGAGCGAGGAAAACAACATTAAACTAACCACACCAACTTTAGATACTACCCTTGAAATTGAAGAAGTAGCAGAAGCAAACGAATTACAGGACGAACCGCCAGGTCCTGCCATCTCTCCTTTATCGCCTGCGCTGGAAAAAGTACAAGCCAGTTTTGACCAAGAGCCTTATGACCCTACGCTTGACTTACCAAGCTACGAATCTCCAGTGTTGGCATTACTCGAAGATTATAGCGACCAAAAACACGAAGTAGATAGAGGAGAGCTAGAAGCAAAAAAAGACCAAATTATTGAGACATTACTTCAATACAAAATCGAAATCACGAGTGTAAAAGCAGTGGTTGGACCTACGGTAACGCTGTTCAAAGTGAAGCCTGCTCCGGGTGTGCGCATCTCAAAAATTAAAAGTTTAGAAGATGATATTGCGCTAAGCCTTTCCGCACTTGGCATTCGCATTATAGCACCTATTCCCGGCGAGGGCGTAATTGGTATAGAAGTGCCTAACGAAAAGAAAGAAATGGTTTCCCTAAAGGAAGTTTTAGCTTCGGAAGCATTCAAAAGAGCAAAAATGCAACTACCTATTGCTTTCGGAAAAACCATTAGTAATCAAGTATTTGTAGCAGATTTAGCTAAGATGCCTCACTTACTTATTGCTGGAGCAACTGGACAGGGTAAATCCGTCGGTATTAACGTTGTTTTAATGTCGTTACTTTACAAACGTCATCCTGCAGAGGTAAAATTAGTCTTAATTGACCCTAAAAAAGTGGAGCTTTATCCTTATGCCAAGTTAGAGAATCACTTTTTATCTTTCTTGCCAGGTAGCCCAGAACCGATTACTACAGAAACTAGCCGCGTAATTCACACGCTCAATTCTCTTTGTATTGAGATGGATCAACGCTACGACTTGCTTAAGAAAGCTGCCACAAGAAATATTAAAGAATACAACGAAAAATTTGTTGAGCGCCGACTTAGTCCAGCAAAAGGGCATCGCTATTTGCCCTTTATTGTATTGATTATTGATGAGTTTGCAGATTTGATTATGACCGCAGGAAAAGAAGTGGAACTACCGATTGGTCGTCTAGCCCAACTTTCTAGGGCGGTGGGTATCCACTTAATTATTGCTACGCAACGACCCTCTGTCAATATCATTACAGGTGTTATAAAAGCAAATTTTCCTGCACGAATTGCCTTTAAAGTAACGTCAAAAGTGGATTCGAGAACTATTTTGGATGCAGGAGGAGCAGACCAACTTATTGGGCGAGGCGATATGCTTCTTTCAGTAGGTGGCGATATGATTCGCTTACAGTGCGCTTTCGTGGATACTCCTGAAGTAGAACGAGTTATCAAATTCATTGCTGACCAGCAAAGCTATCCTGAACCCCATTTCTTACCAGAATTTCATGGGGATGATGAGACTGCACAAAGTCAACTTAGTATGGATGACCTCGATGATATGTTTGAGGATGCTGCCAAGTTAATTGTTGAAAACAAGCATGGCTCTACCTCTATGATTCAAAGGAGGCTAAAGTTGGGTTATAATAGAGCAGGTAGAATTATGGATCAGTTAGAAGCAATGGGTATTGTTGGACCAAGTGAAGGCAGCAAACCCAGAGAAGTATTAGTTTATGATATCATTGAATTAGAAAAATACTTAGTTATTTTAAGAGAAAAACGGAAGTAAGGAAAGGGTAGCAAAATAGAATTTGTAAAATGCTTCATATTCGTTTACCAAAAAATATCATTTAAACATCATATTGTACAATTCTTCAACCTTGCCAAGTTTGAAAATTTGAATATTAAATCGTTTAGGATCAAGTCCTTTTGTATTGTATTTGGAGATAAAAATTTGTTCAAATCCTAATTTGTCTGCCTCTTGAATACGCTGCTCCACTCGATTGACGGCACGAATTTCTCCAGAAAGCCCTACCTCGCCTGCGAAACAAACTTTATCAGGAATAGCAACATCCTCGAGCGAGGAAATCAGCGCACTCACAATAGCCAAGTCAATGGCGGGGTCATCCACGCGAATACCACCAGCAATATTAAGAAATACATCATTTTGCCCAAATGGAAAACCACAGCGTTTTTCTAAAACTGCCAACAACATGCTTAGTCTTCGCAAATCAAAACCAGTGGCAGAACGCTGCGGATTGCCATATACAGCTGTACTAACGAGTGCTTGAGTTTCAATCAACATAGGGCGCATTCCTTCCATCGTTGCTGCTACGGCACTACCACTTAATGCTTCATCTGTTTGAGAAAGTAATAATTCTGAAGGATTAGATACTTCGCGTAAGCCATTTGCCTGCATCTCATAAATGCCCATTTCATCTGTTGAGCCAAAGCGATTTTTAAGCGTTCTTAAAATCCGATAGGTGTAATGGCGGTCGCCTTCAAATTGAAGTACAGCATCCACAATGTGTTCCAGCAGTTTAGGACCTGCAATAGAACCTTCTTTAGTAATATGTCCGATGATAAAAATGGGAACATTTGTTTCTTTGGCATAGCGTTGCAATTCACCAGTGCATTCCCTAATTTGAGAAATACTCCCCGAAATAGCATCTAAATTTGGCGAAGCTAATGTTTGAATAGAATCAATAATAATGAGTTGAGGAACAAGGTTTTGTGCGTGCGTTAAGATTTTACTGGTATTTGTTTCTGTTAGAATGTAGCATTCTTCTCGCAACGTGCCGATGCGTTCGGCGCGCATTCTGATTTGTTCGTTACTCTCCTCACCACTCACATACAGTACGCGCGCAGGTACTTCCATTGCAATTTGCAACATCAAAGTAGATTTTCCTATGCCAGGTTGACCACCAATTAACACCAAAGAGCCAGGAACAATGCCACCACCCAACACGCGATTTAGTTCTTGATTGGGCGTTTCAATACGATTAGTCGTTCCCGATTGAATATCGGTAAGGGCAATAGGAATAGGTCCTTTATTACTGATAGAAGGGGCAACTTGCCATACCCTCTGCTTATCTTCTTGCGTGTCCTTGCTCACAACTTCTTCTACGCAAGTGTTCCAACTTTCGCAAGCGGGGCATTTACCAAACCACTTGGGCGACTCTGCACCACATTCGCTGCAAATGAAAACCTTTCTTATTTTCCCCATTAAAATTGATTCGCCTTTTTGGCTAAACGCAAATATAAACTAATTTATAGTAATTTATAAGTTCTTATGGCGATTGCAAAAGATAGATTAGATAGAGATTTTCAGGTAAATTTTCTCATTCTACTTGTCTTCTAATCAAAAAAGCTAGACTTAATAAAATGTAAGTCTAGCTTTTTCCACGAATTAGCATGTTTTGGAATAAACTACCACCTTACGGCTTTATTTTTGCCTTAGCTGCTGATTTTGTCAAAGTTTGTGGTTTGCCACCAGTACCTTTTACTTCTTTCGGCTTCAAATCCCCCATGATGTCAGATACGATAGGCGTTGCAATGAACACTGTGGAGTACGTACCAACAAAAATACCAATTAACAAAGCAAAAGAGAATCCTGTTAGGCTTGAACCACCAAAGATGAACAACAACGCTACTACTAGTAATGTAGTGAAAGAAGTTATCACGGTACGGCTAATCGTACTATTAACCGCCAAATTGATAATTTCTTCTTTTGTCCTATTGGTATATTGGTTCATTACTTCTCTAATACGGTCGAAAATAATTACGGTATCGTTGATGGAATAACCAATTACCGTCAAAATAGCACCGATAAAGGCTTGGTCTATTTCCATAGAAAACCATAATCTACCATGAAGTAGCGAAAATATACCCAACACGAACAATACATCATGGAAAAGTGCAGCTACTGCACCTACTGGATAAGCAATTTGTTGTCTGCCTACACCTCGCCCAAATCGAATTAATATATACAAAAAGATAGCTAACAAGGAAAAAATAGAAGCATAAATTGCACTTTTCTGAATATCGTCAGCAATAGTTGGTCCAACTTTACTAGACTGAGTAACATAAGTACCTTTGCCTTCCGGATTCCTAAAGTTGCTCAACTCTAAATTACCACCTACTACTTGATTTACGCCCTGAAATAACCTTTCCATTACTAGATTAGCTGCGGCAGTATCCGTGCTATTAACCAAGTAGTCGGTTACAATATTATATGTATTAGCTACATCTACTGCTTTTACAACAGGAGTGATTCCATCAAAAGTTTCGGTTAATGTTGAACGCAAAGTTTCTGGATTAATGCTTTGTTCAAACTTAACCGTGTAAGAATATCCTCCTTTGAAATCCACTCCAAGAGCAAATCCTCTGACCAACATAGATACAATACCAGCAGTGATAAATATTCCAGAAATAATATAAGCAAT
>CALDYY010000027.1 GCA_937944245.1 uncultured Saprospiraceae bacterium
TTTAAATTTTTAATTACTGAAAACCAATATTTTATGAACCTGACTTCAGTAAGGCTTAGTCATTTAGCCCGCTAAATTCCCTCGCCTTCCTATTGTCAGAACCACAAACTAGTGATTTTCACTTAAAGAAAATTTTTAAACAAGCTCTTATTTGTATTGTAAGTATTAGTATTGTATGTCCATAAAATACTAATTGATGAAATATAACAAAGTACCTTCCAGCAACCCAGTATTAGAATTAGTTGCCATTTTATTATGTTTATTAATGGTTATTGGCTTCTTCTTAAAAGTCGTCATCTTTTGATTATACATAAACCTTATTGAGGGATTTATCTGCTAAAAATAGCAAAATCACATCAAAGTTGAATATATTTGCATTGAAAGAAAGGCACAGGTTTTTCTGAATGTAATAAAAGATGTTTGCAATTATCATACACTACTGCTAAATCGTTATGAAAAAAATAGGTATTCTATTCGGGCAAGAACGTTCCTTCCCTAAGGCATTTATTGAGCGCGTTAATGAAAAAAATATTCAAGGCATCACTGCTGAACCAGTGGTGGTAAATAAGGTTATTCAAGGTCAACCTACACCTTACGCCGTTATCATTGACCGAATATCTCAAGATGTACCATTTTACAGAGCTTATCTTAAAAACGCTGCTATCGCTGGTACAGCAGTCATTAATAACCCGTTTTGGTGGAGCGCGGACGAAAAGTTCTTCAATAATGCACTTGCTGTTAATATAGGTGTACCTGTACCCAAAACGGTACTTTTACCGTCAAAAGAGCACCCAGAAGATACTACTGTAGCTTCTTTTATGAATATGGCATATCCCTTGGATTGGGATGGCATATTTGAATACATTGGTTTTCCCGCATTTATGAAGCCTCACGCAGGTGGAGGCTGGAAAAGTGTATATAAACTTGACAATAAGGAAGAATTTTTCCGCGCTTACGATGAAACAGGCAGATTAGTAATGATGCTACAAGAGGCGATTGAGTTTGATTCGTACTTTCGCTGCTATGGTATAGGCGGTAAGTATGTGCGTGTGATGCACTACGAACCAAGAAATCCACACCATTTGCGCTATGCCACGAAACACGATGTTTCTCAAGAGAAAATAGATGAAATGTCAGAACTGGTATTACGCATTTGTCAAGGTTTAGGGTATGATTTCAATACTGTAGAATTTGCCCTTCGCGATGGTGTACCTTATGCAATTGACTTTTGTAATCCAGCACCTGATGCAGCAATTGAATCTGTAGGAAGAGATAACTTTGATTGGGTGGTAGAAACAGCAGCGAATTATGCGATTGAAAGAGCTTTAATGCAAGCACCAAAGCAGGATAACTTAACATGGGGTAAGTATATACAATATGGTGTACAAAAAAAATCGCTACATCAATAATTGCTAATTATTTATCTTTCAATGCGAAATGAATAGTATTTGTAAGATACTAATATTGTTAAGTATTAATTTTTTTAACACTTAGCAACATTACTTTGTACCAGATGTTTCGTCAAGGGTTTGCAATGAACATAAACTCAGCATCAACTTAATGCTGAAATTAATCGTAAATATGCTATCTATGAAACTTCGCTTGGCTATACTAGACTTATATGATGGCACTGCCAATCAGGGGATGCGTTGCATTCAGGAAATCATTAACCGTTTTAGTGACCAAATGGATTGGGAAGTTTTTGATGTAAGAGCAAAAAATGAAGTTCCAAGTTTAGATTTTGATATTTACATCTCATCAGGAGGTCCAGGTAGTCCACTTGATGGCAATGGTGTTTGGGATACAAAATGGTTTAGTTTAGTTCAGTCCATTTGGGATTGGAACAGTGCAGGCAATTATCCTAAAAAATACATGTTTTTCATTTGCCATTCCTTTCAAATGGCTTGTTATCACTTTAACTTAGGTAGCATTGTTCCTAGACGATCCATGTCGTTTGGGACATTTCCTATTCATCAAACCAATACTGGTGTACTCGACCCTATCTTCAAGGGATTAGCCAATCCATTTTGGGCGGCAGATTTTCGCAACTGGCAATTTATTGAACCTGATGCAGCGCAACTGAAAGCAGTAGGTGCTGAAATACTAGCGTTAGAAAAAATACGCCCGCATGTGCCTTTAGAAAGAGCAGTAATGTCTGTCCGATTTTCAGCAGAGATGGTTGGAGTGCAATTTCATCCAGAGGCAGATAGTGAGGGGATGATTTTACATTTTAAGGATGAGGAACGCAAAAGATTCATCATAGAAAAATATGGCGAACAAAAGTATAAACTTATGATTCGCGATTTGGTTGATCCAAGCAAGATAAAAAGAACAAACGCTACTATTTTGCCTAACTTCCTTAGTAGTGCTATTGCTGCCTTAAAAGAGCAAAACACTTTAGCATATATTTGATTCAACCAACCAATAGCATAAACGATTACTCTTTATTTTTAGATTTAGAAGAATTGTTTTTTTGCATCAATCAGATAAAAACGCTAATTTTGACCTTCTATGAAAAAATGGATTAAACTATCGTTGATAAGTAGCCTTTTATTGGCAACATTTGCGTGTAAAAGTGAGTTTGAAAAAATAAGAGTAAGTAACGATGCTGCTCTACTGCTCAGCAAAGCAGACGAATACTATGAAAAAGCCGAGTACCAAAAAGCACAAACGCTTTATGAGCTGGTAATTCCTACCTTTAGAGGAAGAAAAGAACTAGAACAAATTTACTACCGATATGCTTACACTTATTACAACCTAGGCAACTATGTGTTAGCAGCATATTATTTTGATAATTTTACTACCACTTTTCCAACTAGCGCATTAAGAGAAGAAGTTGATTTTATGGCAGCTTATGCTAACTACAAATTATCGCCTTCTTTCAGACTAGACCAAAAATATACCTTAACCGCTATTGAAGAACTTCAAACATTTATCAATGCCTATCCATATAGTTCGAGGCTAGAGGAAGCTAACCAACTCATGAACGAATTAAGAAAGAAATTAGAACTGAAATCCTTTGAAAGTGCGCGTCTTTATTCTGACATGAAGCAGTACCAAGCTGCAATTCAATCTTTTGAGAATATTTTAAAAGATTTCCCAGAAACAGATAAAGCAGAACAAATCCGCTTTGAAATTATTAATGCTTCTTTTCAGCTAGCTGAGAATAGCATTATTGAAAAGCAAATAGAACGCTACGAAGAAGCATCAAAGAGAACCAGTGTTTTTTTGAAAAGATTTCCGAAAAGTCCTTATTGGAATGAGGTAAATGTAATAGATAAAAGAATTACGCAAAATTTAAGTAAAATAAAAGAAGATGACAGATATAAAATCAAGAGTACAATCTATTAACCCAGACATTTCTGCTAGAAATGTACACAAAATGGCATCATCATGCGCCAATATTTACGAAGCATTGAATATTGTGGCAAAAAGATCAAGACAATTATCCATTGATTTAAAACAAGAGTTGCATAAGAAATTAGAGGAATTTGCGGTATCAAGCGATGCTATTGAAGAAATCAGCGAAAATAAAGAGCAAATCGAAATCTCTAAATTCTACGAGCGATTACCCAACCCAACTATCATTGCAACAGAAGAATTTCTAGCGGATGAAATTTACTATCGCTATAAGGATAAAAAGAACGAAAGTAATTTCTAAGCAAAAATGGGCGATAGGTGATTTAAAATTAGCTATCGCTCTTTGTTACTTTACTATATTACACCTTTATCTTTCTTTTCAGATAATCATAAATTTCGTGCTGCGATCTTAATGCTCGTTCTGTAGATAATTTATACTTATAAGGATTATCCTGAGATTTAGTAATCAGCCGCGCCTTCTGATTGTCTGCCAACTGAATGTTAATAATATCTCTTAGTTCTTTGTATAAATCTCGGTCTCTAATAGGCACAGCCACCTCTACCCTTCTGTCCAGATTACGTAGCATCCAATCTGCTGAAGCCATGTACATTTTTTCATCTCCACCATTACAAAAAATATACACTCTAGCATGCTCTAAAAAGCGATCTACAATACTAATAACCTCTATATTATCTGTGTAGCCTTTTATATTAGGCACTAATCGGCAAATACCACGCACAATCATTTTAATTTTAACTCCCGCTTGGCTTGCTTCCACAAGTTTTTCAATGATGTCTGCATCTTCTAAACTATTCATTTTTATAATCATATAAGCGGGAAATCCTTTTTGCGCATTTTTAATCTCGCGCTGAATCATTTTTTCAAATTTTGTCCGAATAGAAAATGGAGAAACCAATAATCGCTCTGTTCTTGGAATTAAAATGCGTCTTTCTAGTAAATAAAATACCTGATGGACTTCCTTGCCAATTTTCTGGTCGTAGGTAAGCAGCGCATGGTCTCCATAAAGCGTTGCTGTCTTTTCATTAAAGTTACCTGTTCCGATATAGCTATAATACTTCCTTTTTTCCCCTTCTTCTTTTATCACTAACAAGATTTTACTGTGTACTTTTATATCGGGAAAACTGTACATTACTTTTGCTCCTGCTTTTTGCAATTCCTTTCCCCAATATAAATTGGAAGCCTCATCAAATCTGGCTTTTGCCTCCACGAAAACAGTCACTTGCTTTCCTCGTTTAACGGCTTCAATTAAGGTTTTAGCAACTTCAGATTGTTCTGCCACGCGGTATAAGGTAATTTTTATTTGCTTCACCTGTTTATCGTAAGCAGCTTCTTTTAAGAATTGAAGGATATAATCATAACGTTGATAAGGGAAATGTAGCATAATATCTCTATGATGTATCTTTTCCATTATAGAATTTCCCTCAAGTATTTGATAATGCGGTAAAGGAGGCAGTGGGCAGTCTTGCAGTAAATGATTTTGAATGAGATGCGGAAACTTAAAAAAATCATGAAAATTATGGTAGCGTGCGCCTGATGCTAAGTCCTCATCTTTTATATTTAATAAATTTTGCAACTGCTCTAACAGTGTTTGAGGCATTTGGTTATCATACAAAAAACGAGTGGGTGTACCCAATTGGCGTTTAACCAAACTTTCGGTAATTTGCTCTACCAAATCAATATCCAATTCATCACCTAGGTAAAGTTCTGCATCTCTGGAAATTTTTACAGCGTAAACACCTGCAATAGATTTATCAGAAAAATACTCAGGTAGATTATATCTTATAATGTCATCTAAAAAAGTAACTCGGTAGTCATTTCCTTTTCTAGGAAAAACAATAAAACGTCCTAGATACTGTGTTGGGATTTTTATAATACAAGGATTATGAGTCGTTTTAAATTCTACAATAAAATATAAAACTCTATCTTCGAGTATAGGTGTTTGGTTACCTTCTTCTAAAGGTAATTCTTTTATATAATTGAGAATATTCTCCTTAAAAAACTGAGTAGCATATGTTTGTTCTTCTATTGTGTAGTGTTCATTTGACACCAAATAAACACCCGCCCTTTCTAATTCAGGTAAAATCTGGTGGCGAAAAATTTCACCAAGTAAGGTTTGTTGCTCATGGACAATAGCTTTTATGGCTTCAAGTATTTTCTTAGGCTTTATTTTTTCAGGCAGTAATTCTTTCCTTGTTGTTTTTTCTAACAATTTCAATCGGCGCAAATAAGCTACCCTCACTCTAAAAAATTCGTCCAAATTACTGGAGTAGATGGCTAAGAATTTAATACGCTCATAAAGAGGAACACTTGTATTCATTGCCTCTTGCAGCACACGATGGTTAAAGTAGAGCCAACTTATATCTCTATCAATTAAGTATTCCTTGTCTGATTTTTGTGCCATAAATAGATATAATGCAAACAAGAATTATAATGATGCTGTTGATGCAAATTGTTCTATTTCATGTAGTACGCCTCGCAATGGAATACGCAGCCAGTCGGGTCGAGCATTCATTTCGTAACCTACTTCATAGATAGCCTTTTCTAAAACAAATGTTCGTAGCAATAGGGTTAATTTTTCTTTACTTTTGGGTATAAACGATTGATCCTTAACCTTATCTAAATAAGCAGTTAAATAAAACTGACTGACATAATGAAACCAATAAGAAGCCCATTGCTCTAAAATATGTATCTGTTGAGCTTCATATTGGTCTGCATTTAGATAAAGCTGCCCATATGCTGCATAATGAAAAGAGCGAATCATACCTGCCACATCTTTGAAAGGAGTAGCTTTTGCTCGACGTTCTTCGATGGAACGCATAGGTTCTCCTTCAAAATCTATAATATAAAAATCTTCTCCATCATCCAACACCTGTCCCAAATGATAATCGCCATGCACTCGAATTTGAGTAGCTTCAACAGCAGTATTGGCTAGTGTTTGCAAAGAATGAATAATAATATCTTTATACGACAATACGGCTTGTGCTTCGGCAGCGATTTGCTGCGAAAATTCAGGTATTCGCTCTGCCAAGTCTGACAATTTATTGTTCATCAACTCAATATGATCCTTGCTAATCCTCTGTTGTTGCACCATATCGAGCGGTTGAGGCGTAAAAGCGAGGTCTTGAGTCTCTTGCGCCAGTGCAAGGTGCATTTCAGCCGTTCGCTGCGCTAGTTGTACAACTCGTTGATAAGTATTTCTACCAATCAAGTTACGCATATCTGCTGGCACATCCATAAAATAAAGCCTATCTTTACGAATTAATTTGGGCTTTCGAAGTATATTCTGTGCCATTACTCTTTCATAATAGCTTGCCACTTTTACCAACATAGTGTTCCACGCATCACCAATATTATTAATCTTATTTTGCATCAACCCTACCACTACTGGTTCTGCCCCATCTTGTATGAATGTTATACTTCCTCCATATTGTGGTGCATTTTTAAAATTAGTTTTTTCTGAAAGAAATCTTACCAATTCTAAGTCAGTATTAATACCGCATTCTAATTTTCGATATATTTTTAAGAAAAAGGCATCATTATAAATAATAGATGAATTAGTTTGTTCCACACCTAGTATTTTTGATTGAATATCACCTTGCCATTCATAATTTACTAAGACACTGCCAGTTTCAAACACAAGTTTTCCTATTTCGTTTTCTAAAATAACACCTTTCTGAAGCAACTCAAAAAGCGCTTGCTGAAGAGCGAAGCTATAAGAAGCATCCACTATAATACCCTCTGTATCTTGGTGTTGTGCTACACAAATGATAGCTTGAGGATAGTGTTGCAGATATTGACCAATTTCTAAAGATGAAGTAACCATCATGATGGGTAAAAAGTAATCTTCCTGTGTAGCGTCTGTATATTGTACATAGATGCGAAGTAAATAGACTACATCTTTTTCAAGAAATAGATTAGGATATTGGTCTATTTTTATGGCTTGAATCGTTTTTGTTTTGCTCCTGAACCAGCGACGATGGGGTAAGTAGCTAGGCAAAATATTATTTTCCAGTACATCTTGAAAGGAATTAATATCATTCCAATCAATCGTTTTTTCGATTTTCTGCTGAAGATGATGTTGTCGCAAGCTACTCATTGTTTATCATTTTGTGCGTTAATGTAAATTAAATGCGACACGGAACTTTTGAAGCATTCAAACACCAAAAGCCCGCATTCCTAACTCTATCAGTCCTATTGCAGTAAATTTTTCATTTCTACTCGCTCTCGTACAATTTGCTCAATCTTATCAATCGGAATACGCTCTTGAACAAGGCTATCACGCTCGCGAATAGTTACTGTATTATCTTCCAACGTTTCAAAATCAACAGTTACACAGTAAGGTGTTCCAATGGCATCTTGACGGCGATAGCGACGCCCGATGGCATCTTTATCATCGTATTGTGTGTTGAAAGCGAATTTTAAATTGTCAAAAATTGTTCGAGCTTTGGAAGTCAGTTCCTCTTTATTTTTCAATAGTGGCAGCACCGCACATTTAATGGGAGCTAGGGCAGGATGCAGTTTTAATACGGTACGTTCGGAGTCCTTACCTTCTGCATCTGGCACTATTTCATCCACTAGAGCATGGCTCATGGTCGCCAAAAACATTCTGTCGCAACCAATAGAGGTTTCAACCACATAAGGCACATAGTTCTCATTCAACTCAGGGTCAAAATATTGCATTTTTTTACCAGAATACTTCTGATGCTCTGTTAAGTCAAAGTCAGTGCGCGAGTGAATACCTTCCAATTCTTTAAACCCGAATGGAAATTCAAATTCAATATCTGCCGCAGCGTTAGCGTAGTGGGCTAAATTATCGTGGTCGTGAAAGCGCAATTTTGTTGCTGGATGCCCCAATGCTAAATGCCACTTCAAGCGTTTTGCTTTCCAATATTCGTACCACTCCATTTCTTTGCCGGGTTGTACAAAGAACTGCATTTCCATTTGTTCAAATTCGCGCATTCTGAAAATAAATTGCCTTGCCACAATTTCATTTCTAAAGGCTTTGCCTATCTGCGCGATTCCGAAAGGAATTTTTTGTCGAGTTGTTTTTTGAACATTTAAAAAGTTGACAAAAATACCTTGTGCCGTTTCAGGGCGCAAATAAAGTTTGCCTTCTTCGCCTGCGATATTACCTAACTGTGTAGAAAACATCAGGTTAAACTGACGAGGCTCTGTCCAGTTGGCGCTTCCCGTTTCAGGGTCTTTTATATCGAGTTCGTCAATCATTGCTTTCATACCGTTCAAGTCGCCCGCTTCCATTACGCGCGCCAAACGGTACATTACTTTATCTATTTCTGCTTGTCTTTCTAGCACGCGTGGATTGGTTGCTCTAAATTGAGCCTCATCGAAGGCATCGCCAAATTTTTTCTTTGCTTTTTCAACTTCCTTTTGAATTTTAGCCTCAATTTTTTCGCAGTGTTCTTCAATCAAATGATCTACCCTGTAGCGACGTTTACTGTCCTTATTATCAATCAAAGGATCGTTGAAAGCGTCAACATGTCCAGAGGCTTTCCATGTTGTAGGGTGCATAAAGATAGCTGCATCAATACCGACAATGTTTTCGTGCATTTGCACCATTGATTTCCACCAATATTCTTTAATGTTATTTTTTAGGAGTACCCCGTAAGGACCGTAATCGTACACCGCGGCTAAACTGTCATAAATTTCACTGGACTGATAAATAAATCCATATTCTTTGCAGTGAGATACCAATTTTTTGAATGTTTCTGCTTGTTGTGCCATTTTTATTTTTTTGATAAAACCTAATTATCTTCTATTCAATATTCAGCTAGATAGTTGCAAAAATTGAGTTTACAAAATTCAAGCGTGAAAATAATTAATGTTCCGCAGGTTTGCCAAATTATGGTTGCTAGAAAAGTAAATTCCTGTTAAAACTATCAAACTTTCCTAAACAATTTCAAAGGGATGACTCACAATCTATGTATTAGGGCATTCAACTGTGTCAAATCTTTTTCTAGTTTTGTGGCATAATTTTTTAGAATGGATAGAAGAGAGA
This sequence comes from uncultured Saprospiraceae bacterium, assembly GCA_937944245.1. GTDB lineage: Bacteria > Bacteroidota > Bacteroidia > Chitinophagales > Saprospiraceae > JAAUTG01. Next base: position 9,399 of record CALDYY010000027.1, read on the forward strand.
GCCTAATTGCTTTAATAAAAAAATTGCTGATTTATCTGAAATACATCCTTGTGGTGTGTGTCATTACAGGAATAGGGAGCATTGTGATATCGCTATTATTGCCTGTTTATTATAAATCTACGACGACCTTTTTAGCCAAAAATGTTGACTTACTAACGGAAAGAGGTATTTTCGGAACAACTACACGCGACCCTCAACCCTTTGGCAATAATAATGATAATGACCGGCTGATTACCATTGCAGAATCGAATGAGTTGATAGATTACTTGGTGGATTCTTTCGACTTGTACAAGCATTACAGGATTAATCCTGAAGGGAAAAAATCACCTTTTTATGTACGAGAAAAGTTTAGAGGGCTTTATAAAGTAGTTCGGACAAAGCGCGATGCAATCGAACTTTCTATTGAAGACAGAGACCCAAATTTGGCTGCTGCTATTGCCAATGCTGCACGCGAGCGCATCAACGAAATTAATTTGAATTTGAGTAGTTCCAAGCAACTGATAGAAGGCGTGCAAAAAGCAATTGAAGAAAAAGAAAAAGTCAATAAGATAATAAGTGATAGCATTCAACAAACTCGAAGTAAATATGGTATTTACAATACCACTTCCCAGAGTGAGTCGCTTTCTGACTTAATTATGAATAAGAAAACAAAGTTGAGTTCTTCGCAAGCTAAGTTGGAAGTATTATCCAAAAGTGCTGATTCCAAAAAACTTCGCGATTCTCTAATTTATCTAGCAGCCAATATTGAAGGCTTGAAGAGAGAAATTATTAATTTGGATAGCATGATGATGCGTTTTAGTGAGGGGATGCCGATTATTCAAGCAATAGAAGAAGAATATTATCAAAATATTCGTCAAGTAAATTATTATAAGGAACGTCTCAGGCAACTTTTGGCAGCTAATGAAGCCTCTATTTCTTCTATTATTTTAGTAGAATCTGCCATGCCTTCGCCTGTAAAATCTCGTCCCTCTAGAGCTTTAATTGTGATAGCTTGTGTTTTTACGGCTTTTCTTTTTAGTGCTTTGGGTGCTTTGGTCTTCGATACATACCAAGATATAGACTGGCGAGAAATATGGAAAAGCGCAGTCAAAAAAGACATATAAAGTAATAAGTCAATGCAAGTAATTAGCAAATACTTTACCTTAACCAAACAACTTTCAACATTTGTTTGAAAATACTAAGTAAACCTTGTACTTTTGCATTTCAAAAATAAAACGAAGCATTTAGGCTAAAGCATATACACTTGGGAAATCAGTAAGATTTATGTTTTAGCAAGTTAAAACTCATTCAAATCAGTAAGACGAATGGCACTAATTAGCAAGATTAGAAACAATAGCTGGGTTATTGTAATCCTCCTAGCACTTGGCTTAGGTGGTTTCATCATTATGGATATGACTTCAGGTCAGCAGAGTATTTTTGGTAGCGATGCCACTACGATGGCGAAAATTGATGGGCGAAAACTGAGCATCAACGAGTTTACGAGAATAGAGCAAATCCTCTATGGCGGTGGCGGTGGCAACACGTTTAACCAGCGTGATTATTTATGGAGCTATTTTTTGGATGAAACATTAGTCAACTCCGAAGCGGAGAAAATAGGCTTAGGCATCAGTAAAAAAGAACTACGCGAACTACAATTTGGTCAGAACCTCAGTCCAATTATAGAATCGCGTTTTAGAAATAACCAAAATTTTCAGGTGGACCGAGAAAGGTTAAATAGCTTCAGAGATGCTATTGACAATAATCAATTAACTGAACCAAGTATCCGTGATTATTGGGCGCATCAAGAAAAAGAAATTATTGTTGACCGCCTGAAAACTAAGCTAAGTACACTCATTTCAAAGGCAATGTATGCGCCTAACTGGCTAGTAGAAATGGCGAACAAAGAGCAAAACACACAAATAGATTTTGCTTATGTACAGATTCCTTATGCAGAAATTGAAAATAGTGAGATTACACTGGAAAACAGCGATTTCACAAGCTATCTGCAAAATAACAAAGGACTATACTATCAAAAAGAAGAAACACGCCGATTAGATTATGTCGTTTTTGACGTAAAAGCCACACAAGAAGACATTGATTCTATATACGCAAAAATTACTCGGTTAGCAGTTGAGTTCCAAAATTCAGATAATGATACGCTATTCTTGGAAAACAATTATAGTAACTTCGACCCTGCTTTTTACAAAAAAGATCAACTCGATGCCACTATTGCCGACTCTTTATTTCGACTTCCTGTCGGAGCAGTTTACGGACCTTACAAGCAGGATGAAACGTATAAAATTGCCAAGATAATGGCAAAAAAAATCGTCCCTGATTCCGTGCGTTCTCGACACATCCTCTTACCAGCAAAAGACCAACAGGGCTATTTCGATGCTAAAAGAGTGGTAGATAGTTTAAAAAATTTAGTAGAAACGGGCGTAGAACCTTTTGATTCCTTAGCTGCAAAATTTGGAAGTGATGGCACTCGATTCAAAGGTGGTGATTTAGGTTACGCAGCACCTGGACAGATGGTAGCAGAGTATAATAACCTCATTTTCTTTGATGGGAAACCAGACACACTTTATGTAATTGGTACACAATTCGGAGTGCACTTAGTAGAAATTACAGGTAGAAAATACATCAATAATGAGCAAGGGTTACAGGTTGGCTATATTGATGAACCTATTATACCGAGTGAAAAAACACAAGACCGTATTTACAGAGAAGCCTTAAAATTCGCTGCTGATAACCGAAAACTAGCTAACTTACAAGAAGCAGTTAGTCAAAAAGAGAATTTGAAAATAGAAACCTCTTTACCACTCACAAAAAATAGTTATAGCATCGGTACGCTAGGCGCTACTCAAGCATCTAGAGATATTATAAAATGGGCATTTTCCAGTGGTACAAGTATAAATGCTGTTTCAGCAGATGTATATGTATATCAAGATGAAGTAAATTTCTACAACAATAAGTATGTTGTCGCAGGATTAAAAAGCATACAAAAGCCTGGTTTACCTGCAATAAGCGACATTCGTGAAGAAATTGAAACTCAGGTGATTAATCTTAAAAAAGCAGCTCTTATTAAAGAAAGCATTGCAGGAAAAAGTATAGAAGAGGCTGCTAGTCAATATAAAGCAGCAATAGACACAGCAGCTAACGTTACATTCAGTGCTAGTTTTATTCCAGGATTAGGGAATGAACCTAAAGTAGTCGGCAGAGCATTTGGGCTTACACAAGGGCAAACTTCTGCCCCAATAGAGGGAAATAATGGTGTTTATATTATCAAGATTTTGATAAAGCCCGAAAATATTGCTCCTGCTAATGCCCCGCTAGTACGTCAAGGTTTAGATAGAAGTTTGAAAGCACAAATCAATTCAGGTCTGAGTAATGTACTCAAAGATAATGCAACGATTACAGATAACCGCGCTAAGTTCTACTAATTAGCACATACCTGCTATAAGTCAAAAAAGGGTACAGACATTTTGGTCTATGCTTTTTTTTATTTTGTCTATGAAAACTAAAACAGATGAAAAAATTTCTTTTATTTTTGTTGTGAGTAATTCTAAAAATTATGATGACAGAGAACAAACGCCGTTCGTTAGACCAAATCATTTATTCTGGTTATGCTTTTAATTTAGGTCAATATTTAAGTGAAGGTTGGCAAATCTTCAGAAAAAATATGGGTAGCTTTATGGGGTATTCTTGGTTAGTTATTCTTATGTCTTTAGCTGCTAGTCTTATTCCGATTGTCGGTACTATTATTAATTCTTTGTTTCTTTCTCCAGCTTTGATTTCAGGATTGTTTATTGCAGCGCATTTGATACACCGCAATCAATACAAAACATTTGAGCAGTTTTTTGGCGGTTTCTCTTTTTATTCGCCACTCATCATTCAACAATTACTCTTGCTTGTCATCTATATCATTGCTGCATTACCTGCTGTTTATTGGATTTTTAGTAGTGGCTTAATACAATTTTACAGAGATATTTTACTTAATCCTTTAGAAGTAAACGATTTTGACCCATTTAATTTGAATTGGGGACAAAGTTGGCTATTGCCAATTAGCATCATATCTTACATTTATATTTCCATTATTTACTTGTGGTCTTACCCTTTTGTGGTACTCAACAAGTCGGATGCTTGGGAAGCAATGGAATATAGCCGAAAAATCATTAATAGAAAATGGTTTTCTTTCTTCGGAATGATAATTGTCTTTATATTAATCACCTTTGGAGTTTGTATGCCAATCCCATTAATCACAGCCTCAGTAATTTCTGCTGGAGGTTCAGAAAATATAGCACTTATAATGGTTATGGTAATCTTCTTTTTCTTGATTATTATTGGTATCATTAGTGTGCTATTCCCTTGGTTTTATTGCACTGTTTACGCTGCTTTCGCAGACATAACAAAATTGAACGAAGAAGAAAAAGAAAATAATTTAGTGGATCATTTAGTGGGTTAACAACTATGATTCTTTTTGAAAATGCGATAACAATCGCTGAAATTCAATTAAATCTATTTCGTCAACTTGTTTAGCATCGTTGATGCTTTGGTATTTCTTGATGAGGCGTACAATCAATTCAGCAGGGACTTTAGAACGAAGGGAAAGTTTTTCAATAAATGCTTCATCCAACTCATGTGTGGGCAAGTGGTAGTTTTCTCGAATATCGCTCAAAAAAAATTGCATTTTTTTCATAATCAGTTCTTTATGCTGCTGCTGAAGAAAGTATAATCTACCAATAGTGGTAACAAACGCTAATGAAGTATTTTTCTTTTCTGCTAAAACAGGGATAACTCTTTGTTCCCGTTTCGCTCTGAATAGCAAGCATAGTAAGCTCATTATCAAGGTCAAATACCAAGCCCAAGCTAGTGATGGCTGCGAAAGCACATACTGCATAGGTCCTTTTGCCGATAGCCCTCTGTTTCGTGGCTGATAGCTAGGTTCATTTAGTCGCCTCGCTATTTGCTCCGAAGTTCGACTACTTACATCCCAGTAGATAGGCGCATCCGCTAAATGGGCAAATACCTTTTCCGCATAAGCCAAACCTGATTTATTGAGCAAATGAAAATTGGAAAAGGCAATAGGTGTAGTGTGCAGATAAAAAGCCCCTTCACCGTAATCTAATCGAGCAAAGTTGAATACTTCATCATTAAGTGTACCTAACTGAACTGGACTAAAACTATCTTGACAAAAAAAATGAGGTTTAAAATAAGCCCAACTTTTTAATACTTTTTCATCGCGTCCAGCAATCTTATAGCATTCAAAAGGCTCTTCCATTTTAAGGTTAGGATGCACTAAGTCTAAGATGACGGAAGTATCATAGGTTAAATCGTAATCATACCAAGACTGGTTGCTACAAAGACTATCTAAAATCTTGTTTATCAAAAAGTTGGGAATAGTTTTACTAGAGATAAAGGCACAATTACCACGCTCTACAAAAGAAAGCAACGTATTCATGCTCAAAGTGTCCCAAAGCATTCCTTGACCAATAAATACATAATTTGCTTTTTCTGCTTCAAAACTTAACGGTTTAATTCCCTCTTTTAGAAAGATTATCCCTTTATCATTTGTGTAGTTTTCTAATAATTTTGCTATTACATAAATATCGTAAGGATTTTTTTTTTCCTCGTCAAAAGTTTCTCGCCAGTTCAACTGATTATTTTGCCGAATGGAAAAAATAATAGCTAAAGCAACAATAATTAATCCTGCGATGGTTATGTAAATGGCGTTTCTATTCAAGCGACTATTTTGATTATTGACTTAATAAAGATAAAGGAATTGTTTGATAAATCAGTATTTTTAAGCAATATAAAAAAATCAACAATACAAATAATGACAACGCTATTTAAAAAACTGAACTATAAGAATCAACCTAGTATTTTATGCCTAGACGCGCCAGATTCATTTGATAATGAGTTGGATGCAATGAGTAGTTTGGCATCCATTTATACAGAGCAGAGTGAATTAACGAAGATTGATTTTGCAATTATTTTTGTTACTCAACAACAAGCCATCGAACAATCCATAGCTGATATTTTTCCACAACTCAATGGAGATGCGATTCTTTGGTATGCCTATCCCAAAAGTAGCTCGAAAAAGTACAAATGTAACTTCAATCGCGATACAGGCTGGGATGCGCTAGGCACCTACAATCTCGAAGGCGTAAGACAAGTTAGCATTGATGAGGATTGGAGTGCGTTGCGTTTCAGGAAAATTGAGTACATCAAAACCATGACACGCACGGCAAAAAATACTATCTCCGAATCAGGCAAGAACCGAATCAAAGATAATCAGTAGAAAATATCAACTTTTTTCATTCTGTAAGAATAAATGCCTTTATCAAAACAAATTAAAAATGGATATTCCAATAATTTTCTTATTATTTTGTAGGAATAAAATCCTAATTTTGAGGATACTATTGGTAAAAACGAAAAACTCAATATGAACTGTCGGCTTATCTATTTCATTTCCTCTTTGATAGTAGCACTTTGCTTATTCTCCTGTAAAGAAGATAACACTCATTTAATTGTAGAAGAAAATGCTCATATTGTATTGATTGGCAATAATTTATGCTCCAGAATGATTCATTATGATCATTTTGAAACAGAACTACATTTGCGCTATCCTGAAAAGCAGCTTTATGTGCGCAACATGTGCGATGGTGGCGACACACCCGGATTTCGTCCCCACTCTGGCAGGAATGAACCTTGGGCTTTTCCAAGAGCAGCTCAATTTCAAGATGAATTAGCTAAAGATTCCGATAGTCAAGGTTTTTTTGAAATGCCTGATGAATGGTTGACGCGCCATCAAGCAGACATTATTTTGGCTTTCTTTGGCTACAACGAATCCTTTGCTGGGGAGGAAGGGCTAGAAAATTTTAAAGCAGAATTAGATGCTTTCATCAAACATACTTTAGCACAACAATATAACGGAGTGGCTGCACCGCAACTAGCCATCGTTTCTCCTATTGCTTTTGAGGATTTATCCAATCAATTTGATTTGCCCAATGGTATGGAAGAAAATAAACGGCTTGCCCTTTATTCATCGGCAATGCAAGAAATAGCAAGTGCTAATGGGGTACTATTTGTAGATGTTTTCACGCCTACTCAAAGATGGTTTGCGGCAGCTAATAACCTTACCATTGACGGTTTTCAGATGAATAATGAAGGTTATGCCAAATTTGGCAAACTATTAGCGGACAAAGTATTCGGAAAAGCAACAGCAAAAGCAGAAAAACACCGTACGCTAGTGCATGAAGCAGTACTAGAAAAGAACTGGATGTGGCACAATGACTATAAATCGCCAAACGGCGTGCATGTTTTTGGTCGTCGTTACAATCCTTTCGGACCAGAAAATTACCCCGCAGAACTTAAAAAAATCAGAGAAATGACCGCCATCCGTGATGAAGCCATTTGGAAGGCAACGCAAGGAGAGCAAATGGACTTAACCATAGCGGATGCACAAACATATGTGTTACCTGCCGTAGAGACCAATTACAAACTTGGCGATTACGGCAGAGGCGAGAAAGGTTATCTTTACGGCGATAAAGCATTGGCTACTTTTACCGTAGCGGAAGGTTTTAAACTTGAATTGTTTGCCTCTGAAAAGGAATTTCCAGATTTAGCAAATCCTGTCCAACTCTCTTTTGACAATAAAGGACGACTTTGGGTGGCTACAATGCCCAGCTATCCACATTACAAACCCGGCGATGCAAAACCGAACGACAAACTTATTATCTTAGAAGACACCAATGGCGATGGCAAAGCGGATAAACAAACCATATTTGCTGATGGACTACACCTACCAACAGGATTTGAACTTGCACCAGAGGGCGTTTATCTAACGCAAGGTACTAACTTTGTACTGCTTCAAGATACCAACGGCGACGACAAAGCAGACAAGAAGGAAATTCTATTGAGTGGTTTTGACGACCACGATACCCACCATGTCATTAGTGCTTATTGTGCTGATCCTTCGGGAGCGTTGTATATGGCGGAAGGTGTATTTTTGCATACCAATGTAGAAAGCCCATACGGACCTGTGCGCGCTACTAATGGTGGTTTTTTTAGGTATAACCCTGCACGCAAACACTTGGAACGCACCGCCCAGTTGGCGATTCCCAATCCTTGGGGTATAGCTTTTGACGATTGGGGGCAACCTTTTTTTACCGAAACTTCTGGCCCCGATGTACGATGGATGATGCCCGGCACTATCAAGCCAAGATATGGCGTGGCTACGCACAAATCGTTTAATCTGATTGAAGAGGAACATAAAGTGCGTCCAACTTCTGGTTTAGAATTTGTTTCTAGTCGCCATTTTCCTAACGAAATGCAGGGCGATATGCTCATCAACAACACAATTGGTTTCTTAGGAACAAAGCAGCATCAAATGTTGGAAAAAGGAACAGGCTATGCCACTAAGTTTCGACAAAATTTAGTGCAATCCTCTGATGGTAATTTTCGACCTGTGGACATGGAATTTGCGCCCGATGGTTCGTTGTATGTTGTGGATTGGCACAATGTATTAGTTGGACATATGCAGCATAACGCTCGCGACCCCTTGCGCGACCATGTGCATGGAAGGATTTATCGCATCACCTATCCCGCACGTCCGCTAGTTGAACCTGCTTCAATAGATGGCGCAAGCATTGAGATTTTGCTTAATAATCTAAAACTGCCAGAATATCGCACGCGCTATCGCACGAGAAGAGAACTGCGAGGTAGAGATGCAAAAGAGGTATTGAGCAAATTAACAACATGGGCGAATAACTTGAACAAAAATGACCCACAATACGAACATCATTTATTAGAAGGACTTTGGGTAAGTTGGGGCTTAAATCAAGTTGAGCAGAACATTTTGAAACAACTTTTACAAGCAAAAGATTATCGCGCGCGTGCAGCAGCCGTGCGTGTGCTACGCTATACAGGGCATCAAGTAAAAGAACAAACCACACTACTAGAAAAAGCAGCTAGCGATGAGCATGGACGTGTGCGATTAGAGGCGATTGTCGCAGCTAGTTGGCTAAATAAGGATGCAGGCTTGAACATCCTAGAGGTAGCCGCGAAACATCCTTTGGATGAATGGATGATTCATGCCTACGAAACAGCGAAAGCGCATTTAAACGGCTACGCCTTGGAAGAGGAACAAAAAAAATTAGCTAAAACCGACCTAAAAGGCGAAGCATTGGCGTTGTTTCAAAAAGGGCAAGCAGTTTATGAACGAGAAGGTTCTTGCCAGACTTGCCATCAAGCTACGGGCAAAGGCTTAGTTAATGCTGGATTCCCCCCATTAGTTGGTACAGGATGGATATTGGGAAGTCCTGAGAGACTAATCAAATTAACTTTACATGGACTTTATGGTCCGATTGTGGTGCATGGGGTAAATTATCCTGGTCAAGTGCCTATGACAGGGCTAGGCAAAATGTTAACAGATGAAGAAGTAGCATCTGTGCTAACTTATGTAAGAAATACTTTCGGGAATAAAGCCAGTGCCATTTTACCAGAACAAGTCAAAAATATAAGAGCAGCTACAAAAGACAAAAAAGGATTTTATACACCAGAGGAATTACTTAAAGAGCATCCTATGGAGTAACAACTTTTTGCGATACATTGAACTTACTGGAAAATGCTTACATCATTACCTGAATGCTGGGGTTAATGTACAGATAACGTCCTCGCTCAAAGTCAAATGTGGTGCGTTCTCCACCAGAAACGTGTAAACCAAGTTTGAGCTTATCTCTATTGATAAGCCAGTTTACTCCTGTTGCCCACTGTCGCTGAAAAATGGAATTGGTCTGGTCATTCCTGCCACTATCGAAGGACGCATCAGGAGTTTCACCTGTGTACATGACGCAAAATTGTAAGATGGATTTATTTTGAATAATGACGTTATAGGCCGCTTTTGCCACAAAGCAATCATCTACGGTTTGTTTGTAGCCATTAAGTCTTTGTGTTTCCCTAAACATCCAAATGTACTCTCCAACGAAATCCCAAGGTCCCCAGTTCACTTGGCATTCTGCCGCTAAAAAACCATTGTTTCTAAACAAATTAGTTTTAGCTTGATAGACCCCACTTCCGCCAATAGAAATGCCTTTTCTTTGCCCATAGCCAGATTGAAAGTAGGTCGTTAAATATTCTTTCATTTCGCGGTCGCCAAACATAAAGACTGTTCTTCCAGCAATTAGAGGACTCCAAATTGGTCCGCCACCACGAATGCTCGGATGGTTGGGGTCGTGAATACCAACATCATAAAGCCAAGAAAAATGCTTACTTTGCAATAGACCGCCAACATTAACGCCTGTTTCTCGACCAATACCTCTCCCGGTGGTATGAAATCGGGGTTGATAGGAAGGAAAACCTTTTTCTTGAGAAATATTAAATGAAGAACTATATATAGATTCTTTTCCTGCTCTAGGACGAAAGTAGCCAATCGTAAAATTAAATAACGGATGCGCTCTGTAAGTTAATAGCACATCGCGCGGGAAGAAATTTTGATTGTCTTCTGCATTTGGAATACCAGCAGAGGTCGTTAGAGAATCTTTTCCAATACCATCGTAAGCAAAAGAGGCGTTAAACAACCATTTTTCGCCCATTCGTCCTGAAACACCTAACCTACCTCTACGAATATGGGTATCCATTCTTGGGTCAGCATCGAACTTAGTGTAGCGTAGCGACATAACATTCCAATACTGAATATATTGATTCACTTCAATAAAACCAATATCATTTAAAGGAATACGAGCACGCCAATCTGTTCGCAAACTATCCTGAGCGTGAAGTGTACTAAAGAAGCATAACACTGCTATTAGTGTAAATTTTATTAATAATGATACTTTCATTATACAAACATAGGTTAGCGGCATTAAAAATTGATTAAACCTATTTTAAGATTGTGTTAAATTCGTTTACAGTTTTATTAGCATTAATTGTAATAAGAATATGTAACGACAAGACAAAAGATTTTTCTTACCAATAATGAAGAGATTTTTGAAAGTCAAGACTACTTTAAACTAGATAAGTTTAAACCGACGGACCGCTAGAATTTAGAATAATGAAAGAATTATTGAAGAAAAATTCTTATTAAAACAATATTTTATGATACAATATCGCAAAAATTAATACTTTTATGCGTGATATACACCAACATATACTAATATACACTAACCATTAAAACACTTTAGCTATCCTGCATATAGTTGTTTTCATTTCGAGTTAGTGTATTGCTATTAGGATGTCCATAGAAGCAAGTTTAAGTGAAAAACAAATAACTCAGCAAGTAATCATGAGCCACAAAATAGATAATAAATCTTGCCAACCTAATACTGAATGTTGTTGCCCATCCGAAACTTCTTCAACAAATGCAAGAAGTATTGTCAGAAGAGATTTTTTGAAGTATGTAGGTCTTGCCTCAAGTGGAGTATTAGTTGGCTTACCTGCTATCGGTAGGGAAGATTCAACATCCATGTATAACATACCAGTGGATAAAGAGCTATCCCCTGAGTGGTATAAAAGCCTATATGAGCGTGGGACAGCAGAGATATATAAAGGGAAAGAATTAGCCTATATCGGGATGCCTATTGGCGGTATGTTCTCAGGAACAGTATATCTAGGCGGAGACGGTAAGCTATGGTTGTGGGATATATTTAATGAAAAAAAGGAAGGAATAAGTAGCAAAGAGTATGAAAACTGGGAAGGTAAGACAAAAGTAAGACCAAGAGATGGAGCCAATTTCATATTTCCTGTATCGCCCGAGTACCCTTTTGAGCAAGGATTCGGAGTAAGGGTTAAGCAAGGGAAAAAAACTTGGGAGAAATCTCTGGATTTTAAAGGCTTTGAAGATATTTCATTCAAAGGACAATATCCTATCGCAGAAGTCAAGTATCGAGACAATGCTCTACCAATTACTATTGATTTACAAGCATTCTCTCCTTTTATTCCTCTTGATGTAGATGCGTCGAGTTATCCTGCCACAATCATGCAATATAGGGTGACCAATACAAGTAAAAAAGAAGTAAAAGTGGATTTATCGGGATGGTTAGAAAACGCTGTACTCAATAAAACTAACAACAATAGTGCAGTAACGCTGGTTAACACCATTTCTGATGTTTCTGGCAATACAGTCTTAACTTGTTTTGGAAAAACCAATGATGAGGCATTAAAGCAACAAAGTGATTTTGGCAATATGTCCTTATCTCTTTTGTCAACTAGTGATAAGGCAAAAGCAGAGGCAAAAATTCAAACAAATGGAAGTCCTCTATTTCCTAAAAAAGGGAAAAGAAAAGCTCTAGCGCAACATGGTGATCAATTAATTGGTGCTATAAGTAAAGAAATCTCTTTAAAACCAAACGAATCGCAAGACATCACTTTCATTATAAGTTGGTATTTTCCTAATGTTACTCTTCCTAAAAATAATAAACCAAATACTTTAAATAATGGAAGATTTTATAAAAACCGATTTCAAAATGCCCAAGATGTAGCTACAGAAATCGCTATTAAAATAGAGGATTTACACCTCAAAACAGTCTCATGGAGAAATACTTTTTACGAAGACGCTACCCTACCACATTGGTTTTTAAATAGAACATTTCTGAATACCTCCATTCTGGCAACAGAAACCTGTTTTTTATTATCCGATGGTCGTTTTTGGGCTTGGGAAGGTATCGGTTGTTGCCCAGGCACATGCACCCATGTTTGGCACTATGCCCAAGCCATTGGGAGAATTTTCCCTGAACTAGAAAAAAACCTGAGGGAAAAAACAGATTTTGCAGTCATAGACCCCTCATCCGGCGGTATTAATTTCAGAGGAAACTTGGCTAAAAAATATGCTGCTGACGGACAAGCAGGTATTGTATTGCGTGCTTATCGCGACCATCAAATGTCAAATGATAATGAGTTTTTGAAAAATAATTGGAATAACATAAAACTCGCCTTAAAATACCTTATAGATTTAGATAAAGAAGATGGCGAGGCAAATGGCACTATCTTTGGCGAACAGCACAATACACTTGATGCCGAATGGTATGGCAATATACCTGTGATCACCTCATTATATCTAGCAGCTCTTGCTGCATGTATTAAAATGGCTAAAGTGATGGACGATACTAAAGCAGAAGAAGAATATACGGCTATCCTCAAAGAAGGCAAAAAAAATATCGAACAGCTCTTCAATGGAGAATACTTCATCCAAAACGAAGACCCCAATAAAAAAGACGCTATTGGTATTGGAACAGGTTGTTATATAGATCAGGTATTTGGACAAAGTTGGGCACATCAGTTGGGTCTGGGTAATCTATACAACCAGCAAATGATTGACAGTTCTCTCGAATCGCTTTGGAAATATAATTTTGTTCCTGATGTAGGTCCTTTACGAGCTAGTTTGTCGCCTAACGTCAATGGAAGACCGTATGCCCTTGCAGGCGATGCTGGCATGGTGATGTGTACATGGCCACTTGGCGGCAAGCGAGATGACTGGGAAAAACATTGGCAATTTGGATATTTTAATGAGTGTATGACTGGTTTTGAACATCAAGTAGCGAGCCATATGATATGGGAAGATAAATTGGACTATGGACTTACCATTATTAAAGCCATTCACGAAAGGTACGGAGCTGGAAAGAGAAATCCATACAACGAGATAGAGTGTAGCGACCACTATGCTCGTGCTATGGCTAGTTATGGCGCGTATATTGCTGCATGTGGCTTTACTTATAGTGGACCAGAAGGTCAACTTGGCTTTGCACCAAAGATGAATCCTGAAAACTTCAAAGCTGCTTTTGTAGGTGCTGAAGGTTGGGGTAGCTTATATCAATCAAGAACTGCAAATACCCAAACAAATACGATTAAAATTGTACATGGAAAATTGAATATACAACGGCTGGAAGTTGCTTTGCCAAACAGCAAACCATCTTCCTTAGCTGTGCTATCTTTGAATGATAAAATCATAGATAATACTGTAAAAAACGAAGGTAGTAAAACAATTGTTACCTTCGAGAGCGTGAAACTTGAAACGAACGACACACTTACGCTGAATATTAAATTTTAATCTTATTTAGTTTATATGATAAACTCTGATGTTTTCTAGTGAATTTGACAACTCAACCCCAGTGAAAAATAGTGAAATTATAAATTGCTAAGAGCTTGTTTAAAAATTTTCTTTAGGTGAAAATCAATAGTTTGTGGTTCTGACAATAGGAAGGCGAGGGAATTTAGCGGGCTAAATGACTAAGCCTTACTGAAGTCAGGTTCATAAAATATTGATTTTCAGTAATTAAAAATTTAAACATGTTCTAAATAGATAACTTTAAATCATTTTTTTATGCTTATCTAATAATAACTAAAATGAAGACATCTCAAAAACTATCAAATAGAATAAATGAAATAAACTAAAAAACCTTGATTTCATCTCTTTTGTAGAAGTCTTTTACCTTTACGAGATTTTGATAGATTCAGTGGTTTATTATTATAATCAGTTTTTTTCTTATATAAATAATTTTTATGAAGAAGACAATAATGAATTATAGCATATTAATATCTGTTTTAGTAATCGTCATCACCTTATTTTCATGTTTAAAACCAGTAGATAGACCGCAAAATATTGAAGAAAAGGAAGAGGGTGATTTGCCAGACTGGAAAGCTGAGGTAGAAAACATCTTACAGCTATTTGGGCATAGGAATTGGATCGTAGTGTCGGATGCTGCCTATCCTCAACAAAGCAATCCAGCAATCAAAACCATTGCTATTAAGGCTGATCAAGTAGAGGTTGTTAAATATGTTTATCAATTAATTGAAAAATCTTCACACGTAAAGGCTAACATTTATGTTGATATGGAAATGGACTACGTTGAGGAAAAGGCAGCAGAAGGTATCGAAAACTATAAATCAAAACTCTACTCAGCGCTAGAAGGAGTGCCTATCAAAAAGATGATGCACGAGGATATTATTCAAAAAATTGACGCATCTGCAAAATTATTTAATGTGTTGGTGCTCAAAACAGATTTTACTATTCCTTATACTTCGGTTTTTTTTGAGTTAGAGTGTGGATACTGGGATACTGCCAGCGAGGAAAACCTAAGAAAATTAATGTTTAGAAACGAAAAAAATAATTAGACACAAAATAATTATGGATAAAAATTAAGTCCGTAAATCCAACTTATTTCAAATACGTTGGACAAAACAAAGGGCGAATACTTCAATTTGCAAGAACTAAAACACAAATAAAAATCAGGGCAGCACATAACAAGTGTTTCGCAAAAAAGTGGGTTATGTGCTAAAATGAAGTTCAGTGCTAAAAATACCGCCCAAGCGACAAGACCTGAAACCATTACCCGTTCTAATTTAAGTTATTTAATTTAGGGCACTACCAATTAAATTGATGATACTATTGGATGTTGTAACAATTTTTTTACACTACTTTGCTGAATCTACGTCAGTTAAAAGTTTATTATTGCACCCATGAATAGAATGATTAAAAATGACTTGCTTTTGAGGACGGTAGCAGGTGAAAGAGTAGAGCGTCCTCCTGTATGGTTAATGCGACAAGCTGGTAGAACACTTCCAGGTTATCGAAAGATAAGAGCGCAAGTGGCAGATTTTAAAACTTTCGTTAAATCGCCTAATTTGGTAGCTGCCGCTACAGTAGAACCAGTCGAATTACTTGGCGTGGATGCTGCTATTTTATTCTCTGATATTTTGGTCATTCCAGAGGCAATGGGTCTGGATTATGAACTGATTGAAAAAAAAGGACCTTGGTTTCCTAAAACCATTCAATCTTACGAAGATGTAGCTTCCCTCAAAACAGGACACGATGCTGCAAAAGCACTAGATTATGTGTATCAAGGTATCAAAGCCACCCAAAATTTGTTGAACAACAGTGTGCCACTACTAGGATTTGCTGGTGCCCCTTGGACAATTTTTGCCTACATGGTGGAAGGTTCAGGTAGTAAAACTTTTTCCAAAGCCAAACAAATGCTTTACCAGCAGCCCGATTTAGCCCATGCTTTATTGGAAAAAATAACAGATGCCACCATCGCTTATCTTCAGCAAAAAATAGAGCATGGTGTTCATTTAGTACAACTTTTCGATTCATGGGGAGGTGTGCTGTCGCCAACATTGTATGAACAGTTCTCCCTACCTTATTTACAAAAAATTTGTCAAGCTATTCAATCAGTACCTATCACTATATTTGCCAAAGGAGCATGGTTTGCATTGGCTGATATTGCTCAACTGGATTGTCAGGTTATTGGCTTGGATTGGACGATTACACCGCAACAAGCGCGCAGTTGGATAGGTGAGCATAAAATTATGCAAGGTAATCTCGACCCTTGCCAACTTTATGGCACACCAGGACAAGTAGCCAATGCCACCCACCAGATGCTTCAACAATTTGATAGAAGGCATATCGCTAATTTAGGACATGGTGTTTATCCCGACACGCCTTTGAGTTCCATACAAGCTTTTGTAGCAACGGTGAAGGCGTTTCGCTATAAGTAATTGTGTTTGAGGAAATGAATCAATAAACCATCTTCAAAGCCTCATAACAATTTACTTGCCATGATATAATGTGGCGTTTTCGCTTTTGTAACCCCTAAAATCGTTCCTCCCTGAAACATATAGACCTGCTTCGTAAAGGTCATCCTCAAAAATAGTAGGGTCAATAGCGTAACCTGGTGGAGAGGAAATTTCTACTAAATTATTTGAGGGGTCGCGCACAAAAAGCTGCATCGCACCATCTGGCAGTTGACGAACTTTGCCCCAAGGCGTGATGTCAATAATGCCAAGTGACTTGGCACGCCAATAAAAAGTATTAAAATCGTCTATCGTAACGCACACATGCCCGCGAAAGGACTTTGCGTCCTCCCATTCTGTCAAATGTAGTTGTTGGTCTTCATTTATTTTGAAGAAAGCCGTAGGATAATCAAACACAAAGGCAGGAATAACTTCCAAACCTAGCTCATTTTCGTAGAACGCAGCCGCCGTTTCTAACTGGTCAACAATAAGCGTTACATGATTTATTTTTATAATTTTAGCCATTTCGTTTTGTTTTTTATATTGAAAAATTATACTTATCCAAATTGCTATTTAATGGTTTGCTTATAGCTGTTCACAAAATCCCAATTCACATTTAACCCCAATCCAGGTGCAGTCGGTGCATCAATATAGCCATTTTTTACTTCAATATTTTCCTCTACTAAATCGTACATCATAGGATTACCCCCCGATGAAAACTCAATAATAGCAGCGCTTGGACTGGCAAAAGCTAGGTTTACGCCTGCCATAAACGAGAACGCCGAACCCCAGCAATGTGGTGCTAATTCTAGCTGATAGGTCGCTGCTAAACTTGCCACACGCCATGCTTCGGTGATACCGCCAATGATAGCAGCATCCGGCTGCAACACATCCACTGCGCTTAAATCTACCAAATCACGCATATCGAAGCGCGTAAATTCACTTTCTCCAGCAGCAATAGGAATAATGGTGCTTTGTCGCACTTCGGCAGTACCTTTTTTGTTATCTGGACTAATCGGTTCTTCCATCCAGTAGAGGTTGCAATCTTCTACGCCTCGACAGAATCGCTTGGCTTCTGGCACAGAGAAAGTGCCATGTGCATCTGTCATAATTTTAATATCTGAACCCAGACCTGCTCTAGCTGCTTTCACTCTTTCAATGCTGTAATCCACCGTTTCATCCATTACCCCTACCCTCATTTTGATGGCTTGAAATCCTTTTTCGATATAGCTTCGCAGCTGTTCGCCAATATTTTCTGCACTTGCCCAGCCGCCACTAGCGTAAGTTTCCATTTTTTCTCTCATTGCCCCGCCCAATAATTGAACCACTGGTACATTTAATGATTTTCCTAACAAGTCCCATAACGCCATATCCACGCCACTAATAGCGGAAATAGTTAAACCTCGATTGCCTAAAATCGGAAAGGTTCTACCTCTTTTGATGGCATAATGGTCGCGCACGCCATTGTACATTCGCTCCCACAACTCGTTGATGTTTCGAGCATCTTTACCTATCAAAATGGGGGCAAGTTCATTTTCCACGCAAGACACAATAGAGGTGCACACGCCCGAAGAACCCACCGCAGCCTTACCTTCGCCAAAACCTTGCAATCCACTTTCGGTAGTAACAACGATTAAAGTGGTATCAAATGCAGTTAATAGTCCATAATCGGAGCGATGCTGCTTATTTGCTGGTATCGGGCATCTGAGCCAGTAGGCTTCTACTTTTGCTATTTTCATGTTCTCGTTTTGTTTTCGTTCAATTTTAGCTGATTAATGGCAATAAAGTATCTATTGATTTTTGCGTTAGCATACTATAAAATGCTTCTGTAAAAGCTGAGCTACCATGATCTTCTAAGAATTTCAACTGCTCGGCAGTTAGCCCATCTGGCTGTTCGTCAATGCTGCCTGGATGTGGATTCGCTGGCGTTCGGTCGAGTGGTGGACAAAATTCTACGGAAAGCGCACCATCGTAACCTACTGATTTTAAAGTAGCCACTATTTTTTCCCAATCTAAAGTACCCATTCCAGGCGCAAAGCGATTATTATCGGCTACATGAAAACCCACTAGGCGGTCTTTAGCTTGATGAATCGCATTGTAGTAGTTGCTTTCCTCTAAATTCATGTGGAAAATATCCAAACACACACCGCAATTTGATCCCGTGGCTTCCGCCAAAGCTAGTGCTTGCGCTGCTCGATTGACAAAGTAAGTTTCAAAGCGATTGATAGGCTCAATGCCCAAGCGAATACCCGATTGCTCCGCAA
Source organism: uncultured Saprospiraceae bacterium (assembly GCA_937944245.1). Taxonomy (GTDB): domain Bacteria; phylum Bacteroidota; class Bacteroidia; order Chitinophagales; family Saprospiraceae; genus JAAUTG01. The sequence continues at coordinate 28,145 of CALDYY010000027.1, forward strand.
ATTCATAGCAGGCTTTCATGGATTCTACTGCCCAAGTCCATTCTTCTTCTGGGCGACCATCGGGCACAATTTTGCCCACTGTGCCTGGCACCACAGAAACCATGTAACCATCCAATTCTTTGACCATCGTGATGATGTCTTTCACATACTGAATGGAGGCAGCGCGCTGTGCTTCACTTTTAGCCACTAAATTGCGCTCGCCCATCATTAAAGTAACTGAACCCCAACATTTTAACTTATGGTTGTGGAGTAGTTGACGCACGTGTTTGGTATCGTACATTTCGGGGGCGCCTTGTATTTCCAAAGCATGGTATCCCTGACTTGCAATTCGAGCAATTGTCTTTTCGATTGGTTCTGCTCGCATCCAGTTGTGTATCGCAATGTGCATATGATTAAATTATTGTTCATCCAAAATAATCCGATAAATATAGGGCGAAGTAACGGAATGAGCAAATGGGATTTTAA
>CALDYY010000028.1 GCA_937944245.1 uncultured Saprospiraceae bacterium
TTAATTACTGAAAACCAATATTTTATGAACCTGACTTCAGTAAGGCTTAGTCATTTAGCCCGCTAAATTCCCTCGCCTTCCTATTGTCAGAACCACAAACTATTGATTTTCACCTAAAGAAAATTTTTAAACAAGCTATAACATGTAAACAACTATAACCTACTTTTATGCTGCTTTTTAGCATAAAACAGAACAATTTGTTTTATTAAGAGAAAAATTCATTCAATTCATCTTTATATTTATTTGTAACTTCGCATGAATACAAATGAAAAAGGGATGACAAAACGAACAATCGCTATAATAGGTATCGCGAGTGCATTAGCACTAGCCACAATTTGGATGAATCACATTGATACAGAAATTGATTTTAATACACAAATCAAACCTATCCTCAATAAACACTGTATTAGTTGTCATGGTGGCGTCAAGCAAAATGGCGAACTAAGTATGATGACGCGCGCCGACTTACTTAAAGCGGGCGAATCTGGTAATGCAGCTATTGTGCCTGGCAACCCCAGTAAAAGTGAATTTTATCGCCGCTTGATTGCTGAAGATGAAGAAGAAAGAATGCCTTACCAAGCAGCACCTTTAGCCAACCAAGAAATTAAACTGCTAAAAACATGGATTCAGCAAGGTGCAAAATGGGGCGATCACTGGGCGTATGCGCCTGTGGCACAAGTTGCTATTCCAAAAAACAATACACTGCTTGGTGCATTAAATGGACAAACTACTCGCTGGGCAAGGAATCCTGTGGATCAATTTATCTTGAAGGCATTAAAAAAGCAAAAACTTACCCCTTCACCACTTGCCGATAAAGCTACTTTGTTACAAAGAGTAGCTCTTGATTTGACAGGGCTACCTGCATCAAACACACTTGCCAAACAATTTTTAGAAAGTAGCAACGATAATGCTTTTGAGCAATTAGTAGATAGTTTGCTGGCTGCACCGAGTTTTGGCGAGCGTTGGGCAGCCACATGGATGGACTTGGCGCGCTACTCCGACACCAAAGGTGCAGAGCGCGACGACAAACGCAGTATCTGGCGTTATCGCGATTGGCTCATTCAAGCATTTAATCAAGATATGCCCTACAATCAGTTTTTAGTAGAACAAATTGCAGGTGATTTACTGCCCAATCCTACCAACGCACAATATATTGCAACTGGTTTTCATCGAAATACAGTTACTAATGATGAAGGCGGAACGGATAATGAGGAATTTCGCGCTGCTGCCGTAGTTGATCGCGTGAACACAACATGGGAAGCCTTAATGGGAACAACGTTTGCTTGCGTGCAATGTCATGGACATCCCTACGACCCTATCAAGCACGAGGAATATTATCAATTCATGGCTTTTTTTAACAACACTAGCGATTATGATACCTATGCCGATTATCCTTGGCTACGCCAATTATCCGATGTGCAGCAAAAACAGTTGGATACACTTACAAACTGGCTAAAGGTAAATGCTTCGGCGCAGCAAGCTCAAGAAGTTCAACAATTTATCAAAACTTGGCAACCTGTTTATTATTCTTTAATAGCAGATAATTTTGTTAATGCAGAAATATACGATACAAAATACCTCACTTTTAGAAATCACGCCATAGTAAGGCTACCTAACGTAACGTTGACAGATAAGAACGAACTTATTTTTCGCTATCGTGCTGGGAAAAGTCAAGGGCAATGGCAGTTACATTTAGACCATCCCGAAGGAAAGGTGTTAGCTACGGTTAAAGTAGAACAGACGCAAGGCTGGACAATAAAATCAGTAAGTTTGCCCGAAGGAATGGCAGGTAACCACGACCTATTTTTCACCTTTCATGCGCCTAAGCAAGCGGATGAAAAGACTGCATTTGTAAGTTTTGATTGGTTTTATTTCACGCAATCACTGCCTCAGTCAGCTCCCGATTATGCCAAACACAATAGTATTTACTGGAGTTTGCTCACTGCTAACACAGATCACACTTTAATTATGGTAGAAAACCCAAGCTATATGCAGCGCAAAACCCATGTATGGGATCGTGGCAGTTGGTTGGTTAAAACAGAAGAAGTGAAAAATGGTGTACCTGCTATTTTCCCACCTTTACCTGATGGTGCTCCTAATAATCGCTTGGGTTTAGCTCTATGGTTGACCGATGAACGTCATCCACTTACAGCGCGTACAATAGTCAATCGCATCTGGGAACAACTCTTTGGTGTGGGAATAGTAGAAACCCTAGAAGATTTTGGTTCTCAAGGCATTGCTCCTACACATCCCGAATTGTTAGATTATCTTGCTTGGCAGTTCATGCACGAGCACGAATGGAGCGTAAAAAAATTACTTAAAGCAATCGTGCTTTCTGCTACCTATCAACAATCTTCAAAAGCTAGTAAGGTATTGCTAGAAAAAGACCCACTCAATAAATGGTATGCTCGATTCCCGAGAGTGCGTTTAAATGCAGAACAAATTAGAGATAAAGCATTGTTCATCAGTGGCTTGCTGAGTAGTAAAATGTATGGAGAAAGCGTAATGCCTTATCAACCTGACAACATCTGGAACACGCCTTATAATGACCAACGTTGGGAAATCAGTGCGGGGGCAGATAAATATCGCCGCTCGCTTTACACCTATTGGAAGCGTTCTTCGCCCTATCCCGCTTTCCTCACTTTTGATGCTGCGGATAGAAATGTTTGTTCCACCAGACGCATTAGGACAAACACACCTTTACAAGCCTTAGTTACACTCAACGACCCATCGTATATGGATGCTGCGGTACATTTGGCGCATCAAAACTACACCAAAGAAAATTTAGAAAATAGTATTTCTAATTGCTATGCCCAAGCCATTGGTCAATCCATAACACCTAGCAAATTAGACGTATTAACCACATTCTATCATCAAATACTACCTGATTTTCAACAAGATGAACAAAGCATGCAGCAGTTATTACAAATACTACCGAATGCTTCGCCAAAAGCAGAATTGGCTGCCTTGGCAATGGTGTGCAACGCGATTATGAATTTGGATGAATTTATTGTGAAGAATTGAATCGCGTACTATTTGCACTGCAAATAGTACAGACGTTGCAGTGCAACGTCTGTACCTTATTGTGATGGTAGTGGCTATACCCATCCCAACAATTTGCCAACGGTATTGATAACTGCTTGACTATTTTGTGGAACATTCCATTGGTGATTTATTTTGTTAGTTTGTCCTTTGGCAAGAGTGAGCATCTTTTGTCGCTCTGAGGAAGAGAAATGAGCAAATGTCCTTCGGAGAATAGGGAGAATACTTGTCAAATCCTCACCACTAGTTTGCGCCACCCAACGGTCTAAAATTTGCCAAAGCATCTGCTGATGAACTAGCACCAAGCCACTTCCTGCTAAAAAAGTCTCCAGCCATTGCGCAGCATGAATAGGCGAATTACTTGGTGAAAACACAAAACTCATCTGCCTTGCTACCGATTCACTCGACCATTGGTTTCTATCAAAAAGCCAACGAATGCAAGCCCCTTGAATAGCAGGATGCACAGCAGGTAGTTCTACTATATCATTCAACGTTTTGTACCACATTACGATATACTCCTCCTGCTGAAGCACATGAAGCTCATCATTCACTGTTTTCATTTTTTGAATGACCTCAAGAGCTACTTCTTCATTAATCGAAAAACAAGCACTTGGCAAGCCCAAGCAAATGCGCGGCACTAGATGTTCCACCAGTTGCGCTAAAAAAGCAAGGTCAATTTGTCGAACATTGCCGTAACGCAGCATCCGAACAGCAGGTGATAAGGCATCCATAAGTGCAAAAACTTCGTGCGTAAGTGCAGCAAGTGCTTGTAATTTAGCCAATAGTGTAGGCAGTGCATCTTCCAAATGAGCTTGTAGCGTTTGCTCTAATAAAGGAATGACTTTTGCTAAATTATCGTTTTCGCGCAGATGTTGCAGTAGTGCATTCGTTGCGGCTTCTTTCACGGTACGTCCAAAGGCACTAGCTTCGATAATTTTGATGTAATAGTCTGGTTTCCAATGTAATTTCCAGTATTCCTTAAAACTGCCTTTATCGTTTCGATTGGCAGTTTGCAATGTTCCCCATGTTATGTTGAGTATCCGAAGTTGATGCAGCAACTGACTTTTCAGTAAGTCGCTTTCTTCTCGCAAATCAATCCCTCCTTTGGGTTGAGTAGCACTTGCTTTCAGCCATTCTGCCTTAGTAGATTGTAGATATTTATTCAATCGCGCTGCCTTTACGCGCTCCTCAAAATCCTTTTGCAGCGGTACATTTGGCACATTATGAGGCACTTTTCCCACTTTGTTGCCCGTGATGAGTTCCGTTTGCACCAAATCTAATCGAGCTATTTCTCCTTGAGCAATGCAGGTTAAAGCTCCTTCTGTCAATTCTTGTATGCCGGGCAATACAAGTCCACGCATGGTGGCTAATGTTTCTGCCATGCGAACTGCTTCGAGTGCATGGGCAGAGGAGGCTTCCAAATTTTGTTGGCGCATCAAACGCGCTACGCGCACCATCCATGAGGCACTAGCTGTTTCCCTGCGCAGAAAGAGCAATTCATACCAAGCGGGCGCAAGAACGCCTGCCCGATAACCACTTTGCGTAGCGATACGCTCATACGTCCAAGGAATCCAAGTAGCAGCCGTTTTCACTTTCTTTATGCCTTTTAGCAAGGCATTGTCTTTTTTTACGGGATATTGATCTAATTGCGCAAAAATAGGGCTGTGCCATGCACCACAAACAATAGCTATTTTTTGAAAACCTTCGTTCATCGCTTGCCGAGTAATCTTGCGCATATACGCCTCGCGACGCAAGGTTTCCATATCTTCCGCTCGATTCAGTTGAGTGCGTAGAATAGAAATCATCTCTAATATAGCATCGAAAATGTCTATTTCGTTATCTTGACTTTCAAAAAGCACTTCCCACCAGCGTTCACTATCTTGATATCCACTTAGTTGAGCAAGATAAGCCAATGGGTCTTTCACGATGAATTGCTCTTCTTCTGTGGACGAAGGCAACAGCGTGGGCAATGGTTCTGGAATCCCAAATTGGAGGCTCATGGGTAAGTCCATGAATCGAATAGGAATGCTGTTTTTTAAGGCAAATTGCATCGCTACCCACTCAGGAGAAAATTGGGTAAAAGGCACATACACGGCTTGCGATAACAGTTTAGGATTGTACAGCAACATCGCCACAGGTGGCTTCATGTTAGCATCCGTTATGTAAGATACGAGCGATTCCGCATCTTGAGGAGCCTCTATCAATAGGCAATCGGGCTGAAGTTGGGCTAGTGCTTGCTTCAAACTTTTTGCTGAACCTGGACCATGATGGCGAATGCCAAAAATATGCAGTGCTGCCATATTGAAATTAAAGATGAATCCGCTACAAAGTAACGAATGATTCAACTTATTTTTCCATGCTATCGTTTTGAATCAAAAAACTTAGATGCTTTTAAAGGACTTGCCAAGTGCCGCCACTGTTTTCGCCGAAGTAATTATCCCCTTAGCTATTCCTAAAACTTACACTTATGTCGTGCCAGAATTGCTTGTTGCCGGCATAAAAGTTGGCGCACGCGTGGAAGTTAATTTTGGCAAAAACAAAGTTTACGCAGGCATTGTGGCACAGTTGCACCAAGAAGCACCAGCACAATACAAGCCTAAGCCTATTGTCGCACTAATGGATGAAACGCCAGTAGTAACAACTACACAACTCCAACTATGGCAATGGATAAGCCAATATTATTGCTGCACTTTAGGGGAAGTGATGAATGCAGCATTACCCGCCAATCTGAAGTTGGCAAGCGAAACAAGAATTGTGCTAAGTCCATTGTATCATCCTGATTTACAAGGACTAAGCAATAAAGAATTTACCATTTTAGAAGCGCTTAGCCACAGAAACGAACTCGGCATTCCAGATATTCAAGATTTATTGGAGCAAAAAACAGTTTATCCACTCCTCAAAAGTTTACTGGAGAAACAGTTGATTTATTTGAAAGAGGATGTAATCCAGAAATATCAGCCTAAAAAAGTGGCTTGTGTTCGCTTGCAAGCACCTTATACCCTTGAATCAGAGTTACTTAGCGATGCGTTTGAACTCATCAAACGCTCTGAAAAACAAACTAATTTATTGTTGGCATTTCTCCAACTGCATCAGCAACAGGCTTACATCAGGCGAGATGACCTTTACAAAAAAGTACCTAATGCCAATAGCAGTAATCTACAAGCACTAGAAAAGAAAGGTATTTTTGAGTACTACGAAATGGAAATCAGTAGAATTAGGGAACTAACGCAGTTTAATACGGAGCAGCCTCCGCTTTCCGAGCAACAACAGCAGGCAATTACTCAAATCAATTCACTATTTCAAGAAAAAAACGTGGTGCTGCTGCATGGTGTAACAGGCAGTGGAAAAACGAGAGTTTACACCGAATTGATTCAAGCATGTTTAGCAAAAGGTGGGCAGGCTTTGTATTTACTGCCTGAAATTGCACTGACGACTCAAATTATTTTACAACTGCAAAAGGTATTTCACAACGATGTAGCGGTGTATCATTCCAAGCTCAACAACAACGAACGAGTGGAAGTATGGAAGGCTGCCATGGCGGGTAAGTCTTTAATCTTAGGGGCAAGGTCTAGTATTTTTTTGCCGTTCAAGCAACTTCAACTCATTATTGTGGATGAAGAGCATGACCCTTCCTTCAAACAAAACGACCCTAATCCGAGATACCAAGCTAGAGATACTGCTATCTATTTGGCACAACTCACTGGAGCTAAAGTGCTACTTGGTACGGCTACCCCCTCCGTAGAATCATATCAAAATGTGATTACCCAAAAATATGGTTTGGTCAAAATGCCTCATCGTGTGAGTGGTGTGGAAATGCCAGAAGTACGCATTGTCAATTTAACCGAAGAAACCAAAAACAAAACAATGCAATCGGTTTTCAGTACCGTACTGATGGAGGAAATGAAAACTGCTTTGGCGCAAAAAGAGCAAATTATTCTCTTTCAAAACCGAAGAGGTTACGCACCTATTTTACATTGCGATACTTGCGGTTGGCATCAAGAGTGCGTCAACTGCGATGTAAGTTTGACTTACCACAAGCACAGCAACCGCTTAAAATGTCATTATTGTGCTTACACTATGGATATTCCAGAAGCCTGTCCTGCTTGTGGCGTGGTAGGGCTTTCGATGAGAGGATTTGGCACAGAAAAAATTGAAGACGAAATTAAAATCTTTTTACCTGACGCTAGAATAGCTCGATTGGATTTGGATACAGCCCGTTCTCAAAATGGCATTACGCAAATTATTCAAGATTTTGAAGAGCATCGCTTGGATATTTTAGTGGGTACTCAAATGATTTCCAAAGGATTAGATTTTGACAATGTTTCTGTTGTCGGTATCTTGAATGCCGACCAACTGTTGCAGTTTCCCGATTTTAGAGCCAGTGAACGTGGTTTTCAACTGATTACGCAAGTAAGTGGACGTGCAGGCAGACAACAAAAGCGCGGCAAAGTGATTGTTCAAAGCTATCATCCAAATCATCCTGTCATCAAAGAAGTGATAGACCATGATTTTGATACTTTTTTTAGTAGAGAAATTACAGAACGTAAACTTTTTGCTTATCCTCCATTCATTCGTCTTATTCGCATTACCCTCAAACACAAACGACCTGATGTGTTGCAACAAGCTACGCATCACTTTGGTCAACAACTCAAACAACATCTTGGCGAATGGGTTATTGGTCCTGCTACGCCTTACGTGGCAAGGGTTCGCACCTATTACCTGCTTGACTTCTGGATAAAGTTAGACCGTCAATCCAAAAAGATTCAATTTGCGAAAGAAGTCATCAAAAATGCTAGTGAAATTACCAAAAGTCAGTCGGGTTATGGTAGTTTGCGCATTAATATTGATGTTGATCCCATGTAAAACTTAATAGAAATTTTCTTAATTTGAGCAAAAATTTGACTTGCATGGAGTACGAGAAGCCACATCTTTCCATCAAACATTGGGCAGAAGATGACCAACCTAGAGAAAAGCTCATCAACAAGGGAAAAAATGCCCTTTCTGATGCGGAATTGCTTGCCATTTTAATTAGAACTGGCTCGAAGCAAGAGTCAGCATTGGATTTAGCGAAGCGAATGTTAGCTACTGCCAACAATAATTTGCAAGCATTAGGCAGATATTCTATCGAGGAATTGATGAGTTTTCATGGTGTAAAAATGGCAAAAGCTGTTACTATTGCTGCTGCTCTGGAGCTAGGTCGTCGTCGGCAACTGGCAGACATCAAAGACCGCCCACAAATAAAAAGTAGCCGAGATGCTTATGAAGTAATTGCCGCTAAGTTGATGGATTTACCACACGAAGAATTTTGGATTTTACTGCTCAATCGGTCAAATTGTGTGGTTCATCGGGAACAAATTAGTCTTGGTGGCACAGCAGGAACAGTGGTAGATGCCAAAATTGTATTCAAAAAAGCAATTCAAGGACAGGCTTCCAGTATTATTTTAGTGCACAATCATCCTTCTGGTAGTTTAGTACCCAGTCAAGCCGATATTAGTATCACCAAAAAGTTGAAAGTTGCTGGCGAAACATTAGACATTGCAGTATTAGACCATCTGATTATTGCCGAAAAAGGCTATTACAGTTTTGCCGATGAAGGGCTAATGTGATGTTGTCTTACTCTAACTCCAATCCCATTAAATAGTCATTATTCCTAGCAGCTAGTAGAAGTGTTCTTCCATTCGCCAATCGAATGGTTTGTAAATCACGGATTTGTCCTCGAATTGACATCTTATGCTGCAAGGAAGGAATAACCCTAAATTGCTGCGATTCCCTTTGCAACAAAATACCAAAAGAAGCATCAAAGCGTCCCAAACTAGGTTGATTGTCGTAAAAATTACCTGCAATGAATACTTCTTTTTTTCCATCACCATTAAAATCGTAAGGAACAATCGCATGAATAGGCGCTATTTGTGCCATTGTTGGTAAAGGTTGTATCGTAAATTTATCATTTTCTGCTTGTGTAACTAACACAGAAGCAAAAGTTTGTACTTCCCGCACAACTACATTCTTATTACTGGATGTTGGAAAAATCTCTTTGAAAGTGCTTTGTGCAAAAGAATGATAATCGTTGAATCGCTTTTTCAAGCTCACCATTTGATTCGTGAGTTCGTCTTTTCCTGCAAAAGTATAGTGCTTGCCTTGTTTGAAGTAAGTAATAATTGGATCAAGTGCGCCATCTTCATCAAAATCACTTACATAGAGTTGGGCAGGTTCTTGCGAGGAAGCGCGCAAATCGCTATTTTCTCCTCTATTACCAACAAGGATGCTTGGTTTATTATCTTGTTGAAAATCAATTACTTTAACAGCGTTCCACCAACCCGAACTATTGGCAATAGCAGTAGTCTGATTCGGATAGCTCAGAAAGGTAATGGGCATCCAATCGCCAACAACTACAATTTGCTCTTGATAGAGTGCGGCTGCTTTTACCTTGCCTAAATTGGGAATTGTTTCTATCTTGAATTTGGCATTTCCCTCATTCAAAAGCCAGTAGCTATCAGGGACTTCGCCATACTTACCTAATATACAGCTTGTACCAACGAACAAATCGAGGTCTCCATCTTTATCTACATCTAAAGCAACAGCGCAACTACCATTGGCAGTAAAATTGGGTAGTGTAGTGTGTGTAAATTTTCCCTTTCCATTGTTTAAGTAAAGCCTATCCTGAAAAAAGGGAGCAGGTATATCGCTTTCGCCGCCACCACTGACCACATAAAGGTCGAGGTCTCCATCGCCATCCGCATCAAAAAATAGAGCATCTGTATCTTCAAAATTAGCATCTGATTCAATAGTGGCATCCATTTGCACTTGAAAGCGACTATCTGGAGTTTGCAAAAATAGTTGCCCTGCTTGCCCTCTAGCACCGCCGATATAAAAATCTTCTAAGCCATCGCCGTTGATGTCGCCAACTGCAATTTTGGGGCCAGCAGTGGAATATTGCTGTAAAAGCAGTTTTTCTTGGTCGAAATCATTGTATGAATTTTCTTGATGCTCGAAATCCATACGTTGCCATTGACTGGTATTATTCCTTTGAGATGGTAGTTTTGCTTTTGGCATTGCTTCCTGCTCTTTTGCGACTAAGCGTTGATTAACAGCAAGTTGTATCCATTTCTGCTGCTTGCCATTTTGCCAAACCACAATAAGAGAATCAATATTAGTTAAATTGCTTAATCCAAAGTGAAAAATAGGCTCAACAGAAGATTGAAAGCCTCGTACAGGCTGCATTTCCTGTACCTGCATTTGCCCACCCGCATACAAAAGTGCTTTAGCTCCTATGCCAAACGTATTTTTGCCTTCTCCTTTTAAGTTCAACTGAAAATAATTATTGTTGGATTGATTTTCGTAAATTGAGGCTACTGTATTTAAGTTGTTGATAATCAAATCTAAATCGCCGTCCCCGTCAAGGTCAGCGTAAGCAGCACCGTTGGCACAAACCATTTCTTGTAGCCCCCACAACTTCGTCGTAGGTTGAAAAGTCAAGTCTTTGTTATTGCGAAAGGCGTAATTACTGACTACGCCACTTAGCATTTTTTGTGCAAGTGCCAAATTACTTGCCGATGTTTGGACTTGTTGGTTAGAAATAAATTTGAGGTAATCCAAATCATTAGGGCGACGCAAAATACCATTAGTGATAAAAATATCTTTCCAACCGTCATTGTCCATATCGTGCAGCAACACTGACCAACTCCAGTCGGTAGCCTCCACGCCAGCAAATTGAGCTATTTCGCTAAATTGCATGGTCGAGTCGAATAAGTTTCCTTGATTAAGTTGCAGTGCATTTTTGGGGAATTGATAATGATAACCAAATTTTAATTTGTAGCGATAAATATTGTAAGGATCAGCTCCAACAGAACTTTTTACAATGGTTTCATCTTCGGGTTTCATATCTAAGGACATAATATCCAAAAGCCCATCATTGTTGAGATCTGCCATATCGCAGCCCATAGAAAAGTTGCTGGTATGCCCTATGGATGAAGTGATAGCTTCCGTGAAAGTGCCGTTGCCATTGTTGTAATAGAGATAATCATTTTCGTGAAAATCGTTGGCCACATAAATATCGGGATACCCATTTTGGTCAATATCTCCGACCACTATTCCTAAACCATAGCCAATTTTGCTGCTGATGATGCCCGCAGTTTGAGTTACTTCCACGAATTTACCCTCGTCATTCCTGTAAAGGCGATCTCCAGTTCGTTCATCGCGAACCTGCCTCATTGTTGTATCGCCATAGTTTTCAGGCGCATGCACGGAGTGATTGAGTAAAAAGCAATCCAAATCGCCATCGTTGTCATAATCAAAGAAGGCAGCTTGTGTGGAAAAGCCTTGAAATGCCAAACCATATTCTATTCCTTGTTCTGAAAAAGTGCCATCTTGATTGTTGATAAATAACTCATTCCGACCTTGAATGCTTTTGTAATTACCCAGTTGACAAACGTAAATATCCAGCCAACCATCGCCATTAACATCTGCCATACTCACACCTGTTTTCCAGTCGCCTTTGCCTGCAACACCTGCTTGTACAGTAATATCTTCAAATTGAAAATTGCCTTTGTTGAGGTACAATTTATTAGGCACTTGATTGCCAGTAAAGTAAATATCAGGCAAACCATCATTATTGATGTCGCCAACCGATACCCCGCCACCATTGTAGTAATAAAGGTATTCTATGATGTTAAAGGTTTCATTCTCTTGTAGTGGATTGGCAAAATGAATCCCTGTTTGTTCAGGAGAGCATTGCCGATAAAGTGTAGGCGTATTTTCTTTTGAACAAGCTACTGATAGGCAACTAATGCATAAGCATATACCATACCATTGATTAAAACAGCTTTTTATTAGCATTTATCAGAATATTATTTTGTTTTGTCTTTAATTGAACCCTCACAAGAATAGTTACTATTTCTGCAATAAGCAATGATAAGCTACACGAAAAGTTCAATGATGAACTAGATAAGTTGGTTGAAAGATTTGAAAACCGTAACTGGACCTCTCGTACTTACAATGAAGCAGATAATGCGGAGTGGGTCATAAAATAAATGATAATTGCTCACTGCTACAACAATTATGCAACAAAAGTGAAAATTTGAGCCATTCTCAATTTAATTGACCACTTTTATCACTTTGAACAGCCAAATGAATAAAGTAATTTTTAGCAGGAAAAGTAAAAACTTAAAATTGGAGCTAGATTATTGATGATTTGATACTAAGTCTGTGGCTTTTTGCTTACTTATGAAGTGGTGTGGGGCGGAATCGAACCGCCGACACATGGATTTTCAGTCCATTGCTCTACCAACTGAGCTACCGCACCTTATAAATATCGCTTTGGGTCGTTACCCTAACGGGCTGCAAATATATAGCCTTTTTCGGTTTGTTCAAATTTTTATTAAAAATCTTTTTAAAAATCAAGTCCTTTGCTCGCAAGCACTTGCTAGTAATAGGTTTTCATACACTATGTCAGCAGCTTTTTCCCAACTGTAATGCGTGCGCTGCACCTTTCCTTTTTCGATTAATGCTTTGCGTAGTGCTTCATCTTCATATATTTTTTGCAAAGCATCGGCGATAGTCTCCATTGAATTGGGGTCAACTAGAATAGCTGCATCGCCAGCCACTTCTGGCATGGATGATGTATTTGATGCAATAACAGGCACTTCTGCGTGCATTGCCTCCAAAATGGGTACACCAAAACCTTCAAACAAAGAAACGTAAATCAATGCCCTTGCAGTTCCCAAAAGTAAGGGTAATTTTTCATCGGCTACATAACCCAAAAAAACGATGTCTTTTTTATGCGTCGCGTCATCTAGTGCAGCCTTTACTGCTGATGTTTTCCACGCCATTCGCCCTGCAATCAAGAGTTTCATTTCATTTGGTACGGTTTGTTTGAATTGCTCAAAGGCGGCTATCAAGCGCGCTACATTTTTTCTAGGATGCACAGAACCCACGTAGAAAAAATAAGGATTTCCTGCCGAATATTCTAGTTGGGTAGCTACTTTTTCTGCATCGCTCAACGGGCGAAAATGCGAGCGAACGCCATTGCAGGCAACGGCAATTTTTTCATTGGCAACGCCATAAGTGTGCATAATATCTTGCTTTGTGAATTGCGAAACGGTTACGATTCGGTCGGCTCGCTTTATGTATTGAGGCATAAACTTGAGGTAGTAACGCAATTCTCGCTTTCTGATTTGTGCTGGAAAATGCTGAAAAGCAAGGTCATGCACCACCAATACCGTAGGTACTTTAGTGCGCAAGGAACAAAAATTATCAGGCGAAAGAAAAACATCAATTTTATGCTTGGCAAGTACAAAAGGCAACGACCATTCAAACCATAAGTAAAACAAAATCGGATGGCGCGCCATAGGAGGTACAATCAGAGCTTTTACGTTTTTGCCAAACATAAAACGAGTATCGTATTTTCTATCGAATAAGAAAAAGAACTGATGTTCGGGGTGTTGGGCGACCAGTCGCTTTGCGATTTCATAGGTAAACCAGCCCATTCCTTCGAGTTGGTTGCGCAGTAATAAACGGGTATTAATGGCAATTCGCATAGCTTAGGATTATTCAAAAAATATTTTTTTGCTATCTTGTCAATAAAAAGAAATTCAAATATGCAACTAGGATTTGTAAGTGCCATACTTCCCGACCAAGATTTGGAAAGTGTTTTCAAAATTGCGCAACAGATAGGTTACGATTGCATAGAGGTGATGTGCTGGCCTCCGGGCAAAGCAGAACGTCGCTATGCAGGCGTAACCCATATTGATGTAACTCAGTTTTCTAGGCAGCAGGCTGATGCTATTTTAGCGTTGTCTGAACAATATGGTGTGAAAATAAGTGCTTTGGGGTATTATCCTAATCCTTTAACGCCTGACTTAGAGGAGGCAAAAGTATATATTGACCACATCAAAAAAGTGATTGCCGCTTCAGCAATGCTCGGCATTTATCATACCAATACCTTTGTGGGTAGGGATTGGCGAAAATCGGTAGCCGATAATTGGTCTCAGTTTTTAACAGTTTGGACAGATATTATTGAATATGCAACAGCGCATCGTGTAAAAATTGGCATCGAAAACTGTCCTATGATTTTTACTAATGACGAGTGGCCCGGAGGAAAAAATTTAGCTACTACACCTGCTATTTGGCGAAAAATGTACGAAGCCATTCCCAGTGAATATTTTGGATTGAACTACGACCCTTCGCATATGATTTGGCAGCACATGGACTACCTCAAGCCCATGCGTGATTTTGCGCATCGCTTGCATCATATTCACGCTAAGGATGTCCGCATAGATGACTATAAACTGAATGAAGTAGGCATTATGGCGCCACCTAACGAATGGCATACGCCTAAGTTGCCGGGCATGGGGCAAGTGAATTGGGGGCAATTTTTTTCTACCTTGACAGATACGGGTTATAATGGTGCGGTATGTGTGGAGGTAGAAGACCGCGCTTTTGAAGGAGATTTAGATAGAAGAATTACTGCTTTACAACAAAGCTATACTTATTTGAGGCAGTTTGTGGTGTAAAAAAGTTGGTAGCAATGAATTTTGCTTCATTGCTACCAACTTATACATGTTCTGTTTATAGTAATCCTTTAAAATAAGTCACAAATTCTTCAACAGTCATTTCGCCAATGTCGCCTTCGCCTTGTTTGCGCACGGCTACTTTACCTGCTTCGGCTTCTTTTTCGCCTACAATAAGCATAAAAGGAATTTTATTCAACTCCGTATCTCTAATTTTTCGCCCTATGGATTCTGCACGTTCATCTATAATGCCTTGAATATCATTTACTTTTAAAGTGCGTTCAATCGTTTTGGCGTAGTCGTGATATTTTTCACTGATGGGCAAAATAGCATATTGTTCTGGTGTCAACCACAAAGGAAATTTTCCTGCGGTATGTTCAATTAAGATACTCATAAACCGCTCCATTGAGCCAAAGGGCGCACGGTGAATCATCACTGGTCTATGCTTTTGATTATCAGAGCCAATGTACTCTAGCTCAAAGCGTTCTGGTAAGTTGTAGTCCACTTGAATAGTACCTAACTGCCAACTTCTGCCGATGGCATCGCGCACCATGAAGTCTAATTTCGGACCATAAAAGGCGGCTTCGCCCAATGCAGTTGTTGTTTTCATGCCGACTTCTTTTGTCGCTTCGATGATGGCACTTTGTGCTGCTGCCCAGTTTTCATCAGAACCAATGTATTTTTCGGGCTTATCGGGGTCGCGCAAAGAGATTTGAGCTGTGAATTGGTCGAAGCCCATTTTTTGAAGTACCGCAGTAGTCAAATCTAGTACATTCAAGAACTCGTCCTTCAGTTGTTCTTGAGTGCAAAAGATATGTGCATCGTCCTGTGTGAATCCGCGCACGCGTGAAAGTCCATGCAATTCACCGCTTTGCTCGTAGCGATATACCGTTCCAAATTCCGCAATGCGCAAAGGCAAATCGCGGTAGGAGTGTGGTTTATTGGCATAAATTTCGCAGTGGTGAGGGCAATTCATCGGTTTAAGCAAAAACTCTTCCCCTTCTCTTGGCGTGTGGATGGGCTGAAAGCTATCTTCGCCGTATTTAGCAAAATGCCCAGAGGTAACATATAAATCTTTTTTACCGATATGCGGTGTGGTCACCATTTTGTAACCCCGCTTTTCTTGCTCTGTGCGCAAAAAATTCATTAATCGCTCGCGGACCGCATTACCTTTTGGCAACCAAATAGGCAAGCCTGCACCTACTCTTTCGGAGAACATGAATAGCTCTAACTCAGTCCCTAATTTTCTATGGTCGCGTCTTTTAGCTTCTTCTAACAATTCCAAATAATCAGTTAAATCCTTTTGTTTTGGAAAGGTGATGCCATAAAGACGGGTCATCATCTTGTTTTTTTCATTGCCTCGCCAGTAAGCTCCTGCCACGTTCATCAACTTTGCGGCTTTTATGAAGCCAGTGTTGGGAATGTGCGGACCT
>CALDYY010000029.1 GCA_937944245.1 uncultured Saprospiraceae bacterium
GGCGGGTTATGTAGGAGAAGATGTGGAAAGCATTCTAAGCCGTTTGTTGCAGGTTTGCGATTATGACGTGGCGGCGGCAGAAAAGGGAATTGTATATGTTGACGAGATAGATAAAATTGCTCGAAAGGGTGATAATCCTTCCATTACAAGGGATGTTTCTGGAGAAGGTGTACAACAGGCGATGCTAAAAATGCTAGAAGGAACGGATGTTAATGTGCCGCCACAAGGTGGTCGAAAACATCCAGAGCAGAAGTTAGTTAAAGTAAATACCCACAACATTTTATTTATTTGTGGTGGAGCATTTGATGGCATTGAAAAACTTATTGCCAAGCGTGTTAATACACAAGTCATTGGATATAAGCATAATGACAAGGTAGAACGCATAGATAAAGACAATCTGCTTCAATATGTTAATCAACAAGATTTAAAGTCTTACGGACTTATTCCTGAACTCATCGGTCGTTTGCCGGTATTGACTTACCTTGAACCTCTTGATTTTGAAGCACTTCGTAGGATTTTAACAGAGCCAAAAAACGCCTTAGTACGTCAATACCAAAAGCTGATGGAACTGGAAGGCATCGAACTAGAATTTGAAAACGATGCCATTGATTACATTGCTCAAAAAGCATTGGAATTCAACCTTGGTGCTAGAGGATTACGCTCCATTTGCGAAGCTGTTATGACAGATGCTATGTTTGAGTTGCCTTCAAAGCCTGATGTTTACTCCTTTACTGTTACGAAAGCCTATGTTGAAGAGCGACTAAGCCGCTCTAAGGTGATTAATTTAGCTGCATAATTGCTTTGTTCAGTCAAAAGTCCATGAAATTACTGGAAATTGCTTGCGATTCTATTTTCTCCGCTATAAATGCTCAAGCAGGAGGAGCTGACCGAATTGAACTCTGCGATAATTTGGCACAAGGTGGTATTACTCCAAGTGCTGCCAAAATTAAATTAGCTAAAAAGTACCTTTCTATTCCAATTTTTGTGCTTGTACGCCCAAGACCAAGCGATTTTCTTTACAGCGAGTATGAATTTCAAACTATGCTAGAAGATATTGATTGTGCCAAACAATTTAATGCCGATGGCATTGTTAGTGGCGTGCTTCATAGGGACGGCAGTCTGGATTTAGAGCGTACTCAACAACTCGTAGAAGCAACTGCTCCACTACCTTTCACCTTTCATCGAGCATTTGATATGTGTAGTACACCGGCATTAGCTATGGAAGAACTAATTAATTTAGGGGTACAGCGTATTTTAACTTCAGGTCAAAAAACAACTGCATTGGAAGGTCAATCGAATATAGCACAATGGGTGGCTCAGGCAAATAGGCGTATCGAAATAGTGGCGGGCAGTGGAATTAGGGCAAACAACATCAAACATTTGCTCAATATTGCTGGATTGAATGAATTTCATAGCTCCGCAAAAAAATTGGTTCGTAGCCAAATGCAATACAAGGGCAACGCAACGATGAGTGCAAGCAATTTAGAAGACGAATTTCAATGGTTTGAAGTAGATACGCAAGAGGTTGCCAACATGAAGAAAGAAATAACCCTAAAAAATTGAAAATCAATCCAAAATCTGACGGATAGTGTCTATGCTCAAGCCTGTTAGTTTGGAAAGTAATTCTAAAGATACCCCTGATTCAATTCCTTTTTTAATAAATTCAATGGTTTTCTCTCGTTCCCCTTCTAATTTTCCTTCTAACTTTCCTTCTTGTCTAGCCGTATCTATTACATTTTTTAAATCACGATAGTATTTTAAGCTATCTTCATAAGACATCAGTTCTTCTCGGTTAAATCTGGCAATTTCAGCTACTTCAAATAAACGCTCAAATATTTTTTCCTTCAATTTATCGGGTACTCTATCTAAACGACTTAAGTTCTTCAAAACATAGAGCCACTTTTCAAAACGCGTTTCCAACTCATCAATGCTTTTGTTGAACTTAGGCATTTCAAGATAGATAAAAGTTAGCTTATCATAAAAGACTTTACAAGTCTCTATATCGGTTAATTTCACATCGTAGCGGTATTTCTGATGTTGTGCTTTGTCTTCCTCAAAAATAAAATCCAAAATAGCTACGGTGTAAACAGCCTTTAGCTC
Organism: uncultured Saprospiraceae bacterium; assembly: GCA_937944245.1. GTDB lineage: Bacteria > Bacteroidota > Bacteroidia > Chitinophagales > Saprospiraceae > JAAUTG01. Next base: position 2,101 of record CALDYY010000029.1, read on the forward strand.
AAAATCCCATGTAGCTCGTTTTGCCTGCTCTCTAATCGGGAAGGTGGCATAGTATAGTGTTCTATCTTTAAAAAAATTTTGTTTGGATTTTTGCAGTTCTACAATGAATTTTTCTCCTCTTTTGTTTTCGCAATACAAATCAAAAATAGCTCTTCGGTCAATATCTCTTGAGCCTAATTGCTCATTTTTTAAATACGTCAACTCTTTTATTTCACCTTCCTGCTCTCGCAACAACTCATTGAGGAAATCCAATAATAAATCCTTATTCGGTTCTTCTCCAAACAACTTTTTAAATCCAAAATCGGTGAATGGATTGACATACTTTTCTTTAAAACCATCCATAATTAATTACTATGTTTCTGTTCACAAAACAGCACAAGCATGAAGTTAGATTAAGCCAATAATCAAATAAAACAATGCAGTCAAAGCACCGGCAAAAATAGCATAAGGAGATTGCGTTTTAACGTGGTCAATGTGGTCGGTAGCGGAAGCCATAGAGGCAATAATAGTGGTATCAGAAATTGGCGAGCAATGGTCGCCAAAAACGCCGCCGCCAAGTGCTGCTGCAATTGTGATGTAAACATTAGCATCCATGGTGTTCGCCATTGGAATCGCTATTGCTAACATAATTGCAAATGTTCCCCAAGAAGTGCCTGTCGAAAAGGCAATGAAGCAACTCACCAAAAAAACAATGAAAGGAACAAGCCCCGGTGAGAGCCAATTTCTTGTTACTTCGGCAACATAATTACCCGTATCTAATTCTTTACAAACTGCGCCAATAGCAAAAGCCAATAGCATTAATAAAGCTAGTGGCATCATTTCAGAAATTCCTTTTAGCACCACATCAACAGATTCTTTTAGTGTAAGAATGCCCTGAATGCTGTAAAGTGCCATGCAAAACAGCAGCGAAGCAATCACTGAAACTAATACAGAAGTTGAGCCTGAACCTTGCCCAATCGCATAAAATATTTTGCTAAAAAATGAAGCATCAGACAAATTATCTGTGGCACTATTCCAACCAGTATAAGCCAGCATAATAGGCATTAACACGACCATTAATACAATAGGAAGTACCATGTTGAAAGCCTTTGGTTTTACTCCCAGCTTGGTGCTCACATTGGTTAGTTCATCCGAAACCATCGGTTGAGCATTGTCATTTATGAATTTACCAGTTTCCATCACTCGACGCTCTGCTTTTGCCATAGGACCAAAATCTTTTTTGGTAAAAATGATTATTAAGACCATTAGTAGTGCTAGAAAAGGATAAAAATTGTACGGCAAGGACTGAATCATAGTGTTAAAAGGGTCAGCAAAACCTTGTGTTGCTAGGATACCCATGATGAAAGCCCCCCAACCATTGAAGGGGATGATAATACTTGAAGGCGCAGAAGTAGAATCCGCAATATATGCCAGTTTTTCTCTTGAAATTTTAAGCTCGTCGAAAATAGGACGGTACAACGCTCCAACCGTCAAAACCGATATGCTAGATTCTACAAAAATAAGCACACCCGTCAACCATGCTAGTAATTGGACAATGATGCGATTGCTGCCAGTTTGTCGTTGTTCATATTGTTTTAAAAATATGTTTACACGCTGAATAAATCCTTCTACTCCGCCCGATTTCTGGATAAATAAAATCAAACCGCCTACTAATGCTGCAAACATGATGGTACGGGTATTGCCCGCGTCTTTGAATACATCTACTAAGGCTTGAATAGTGGCAAATGTGCTTTGTAGTAAATTTCCATTACTCAAAATCAACCAGCCAATCCATATTCCTAAAATAAGAGAAACAAAGACTTGCCTAGTCAATATAGCTAATGTTATAGCAACTAAAGGCGGAACGAGAGAAAGAATACCATACTCAGCAATCATAAGCGTTGTTTTGTATTAGCGAATATAGAATAAAAAGAGAGAGTTGTGATGAACAAAAAAATTAAAGAAAAAATTGGGCAAAAAACTTGACAAATTCAAAGCAATTCAATTATCTTTGCAGACCAAAAGAAAAAGATGCGGATGTAGCTCAGTTGGTAGAGCACGACCTTGCCAAGGTCGGGGTCGCGGGTTCGAGTCTCGTCTTCCGCTCTCAAAGCCTCCAAAAAGTGGAGGCTTTCATTTTTTAGCCCGCCCGGGTGGTGGAATTGGTAGACACGCAGGACTTAAAATCCTGTGATCATTGCGATCGTGCGGGTTCAATTCCCGCTCCGGGTACTCTGTTACAAATACCTATCGGTTATTCTCTTGCTTTCCTGTGCATACAGATATGATATGCGTCATTTCAATTAGTTACCAAATCAATTAGATGCTAACGCTACAAACTTTTGTTCTATATTTGTCACTTTGCATCAATAACGAAAAATTTAGTAACTAAAAGAAAACGATAATGAACAAGCAAATAAGCCTTTTAGAGTCGCTAATTCCTGTAATAGTATTAGTCGGAATGTTGGCATTTAATGTGTCTATTTTTGGAGATGATGCCTTGAGTGGTTCTAACCAATTCGTTTTACTTTTAGGTGCTGCCGTAGCTGCCATCATTGGATTTACAAAAAAGATAGGCTATGAAGAAATGTTGGAAGAAGTCAGTAAGAACTTGCAATCCACTGCTGGCGCACTATTAATTTTGCTTCTTGTTGGTTCACTTGCAGGCACTTGGCTGGTAAGTGGAATTATTCCTACTATGGTTTACTATGGCTTAAAGATATTAAATCCTTCCATTTTCTTACCAGCAACAGTCATTATTGCAGCAATTATTTCGATTGCAACAGGTAGTTCTTGGACGACCTCAGCAACAGTAGGTATTGCATTAGTGGGCATTGGTGGGGCTGTAAATTTGCCTTTAGGTATGGTAGCTGGTGCTGTTATTTCAGGAGCATACTTCGGCGACAAAATGTCACCACTGTCCGACACAACTAATCTAGCAGCGGCTATGGCGGGTTCAGAATTGTTTTCACATATCCGTTACATGACATTAACCACAGTGCCTTCCATTCTTATTACGCTCGTTGCTTTTACTATTCTAGGATTAATGCAACCCACATCAGGCGCAACAGATACAAACGAGATTTTAGCAAGCATTGACAGTGCTATTAATATCAATGGCTGGTTATTTATTGTTCCAATTTTAGTTATTGTATTGATTGTAAGAAAAACAAAGCCCTTAATCGCCTTAATGGTTGGCACTTTGCTCGGAGCGGCAGCAGCCATCATTGCACAACCCAATATTGTATTAGGTATTTCAGGAGCTGAACATTTAACAGTGCAATCCGCCTACAAAGGGGTGATGACGGCTATGACAGTTAGTAGTGCCATTCCTACCACGAACGAAGCACTAAATGACCTATTTTCTTCGGGAGGTATGGCTGGTATGCTTGGCACAATTTGGCTTATCATTTGTGCAATGGTGTTTGGTGGAGTAATGGAAGCTATTGGTGCATTAGCGAAAATCAGTAGCGCCTTGTTAAGTATAGCAAAGTCTGTGTTTGGGCTATTTGCTAGTACGGTGGCAAGTTGTTTAGCTATTAATTTAACCGCTTCTGACCAATATTTAGCGATAGTTATTCCAGGCAAAATGTTCAGCAAAGCCTATGAAGATAGGGGTTTAGCACCTGAGAATCTAAGCCGCACTTTAGAAGATTCTGGTACAGTGACTTCAGTATTAATTCCTTGGAATACTTGCGGGGCTTATCAGTCAGGAGTTTTGGGTGTTTCAGTGGCAGATTATTTTGTATATGCTATTTTTAACTATGTTAGCCCACTTATGACTTTATTTTTTGCAGCGGTAGGCATCAAAATTAAGCGTCTTGTGAGCGTTGAGTAAATGTAAAAATTTTAGTTTATAGCTATTGACAACATAAAGAAAAAAAATTATCTTTGCAGTCCAAAAAAATTAATTTTTAACTAAGGAAAATATATGCTAATAATCAACGTAAAGGATGGCGAATCAATAGATAGAGCGTTAAAACGCTATAAAAGAAAACACCGTCAAGTGCAAATAGCAAAAGAATTGAGAGAAAGAAAGCACTTTACAAAACCTTCCATAGAGCGTAGAGGCAAAATATTAAATGCCGTTTACAGAGATAAATTCTACAAAGAAGATCAGCAGCAATAAATAACATCAGTTATGTTCTACTTTACTACCTTTTACTATATTTAGTAAAAGGTAAACAAAGTGTGTTATCTTGGTCGAACTGATATCTCGTTGCCATATGTACTTAGCCCATCAATGGTTACATAAGCACGCACAAAATACACCTGACTACGATTTAATTGTTGACCTATTGTTAGTATTACAGAAAATATATTCTCTGGGGGATTATTTCCTAATGATATGCTATTAATTGCCAAACTAGGCGTTTCCAAGATAAGTGGTCTAAAGCTATTTGACCAAATAAATCCATAGTCTATAATATTTTGTCCATTCAATTTAAGTATTTCCCCATTAAATGTAACCCCTGTAGTGCTAACGTTAGTTGCTGGTAAGGTACGTACAGTTACAAAAGGACGTGCTAATTCTTCTACCTCTTTCTGGCAACTTAAAATTGATAAAATAACAATCGCTAAGATTATTATTTTGAGGGTGTTCTTATTTATCATACATTTTTTATTTTAAGATTTAATCAACCAAACGGCTTTTAGATAAGCACTATTGGTAGATGACTTTAGAGGCTGTTCTCGCTGGACAATATTCCCTATTTGTTGATACCCAACAATAATTTCCAAGCCACTCCATAGTTTTTTACTATTGTTACCCAACACAAATTCTCCAATAAAACCCGATCTACCATTATTATTGATGGTGAACGGAGTTAATAGATTGGTCGTGATTGTTTCTCTATCAGGGATAACGACTTCCTCTACTAATGCTACTTCCGATTTATACATCAACTCGACATAGATACCCGAACGCAAGGAAAGTTTGACGGGCAAATTAGGAATATTATAACCTAATAAAATTGGGGTTCCCACACCAATCCAATTAACAATACTGTTAGAATAAATCTCGTCCACGAAAAAGTCATCAAAATCAATTACGTTATCCTCTTGAAATTCATAAATTCGAATAGAAGGTTCTGCTATAAGCGAAAAATTATTTAATTTTCTCAGGTTTCTAACAGAAAAGTGTAGCCCGAACGAAGGCACAAAGGAAGTGTAATCAAGACCAATGAGTTGATCGTAAGGATTTGTTGGTGAACTAATAGGTGATTTGGGCGACCTAGCAAAAGCTAAATTTGTATTTTCATAGGAAGCCATAATGCCTATACCTACACTGAATCTAGGAAGTTCTTTGCTATATTCGACATAGAGAGTTGATTGACAGTCGTTGTATAACTTTACAATTTCCATTACACTACGTTCTCCACCGTCTAAATTATTAGCATTTCTCAAGTAATCGTTTACAGCAATACAATCACCCGAAAATTGCTGCAAAAAAGTCAACCATTGTACCCGCTCTCTTCTGCTATCGGTAGCACTAATATTTTTTCTATTGCTTGGTACTGGAATAGATTGAATGGTATTATCTAACGATACGAGATAGTAGCTATTCCCTGCTTTTAGAAGGCTAGTGCCGCCTTCAATCAACCACTCTACAAATACGACATCCTTTTCGCCATTAGCTTTAGGTATAGGATAAGCACTGAAATATTTTCGGTCTTCAATAAAGTAAGCCTTTACTTGGTCTGGCGTATATTGTACGACTGGTGCTTTTTCATTCGTCTTGAATAGGCATTCTTTGCTGTTGCTTTTGCTGGCTTCACTTATCAATCCGTTCAGTGTGTCCCCTTGTTGTTTGATTAAAATGCCTGGCGAGAAAGCCTTTTGACTATACACTTCTTCTAAACTAGAGAAGTATAAAAAAACAAGCAGTAAATTAAAAACACATTTAATTCTGCTTTCCATAAGTTTTAAAATTTAATGTTTTTCCTTTCAGCTTTTTCATAGTAAGTTTATGAACATAAACTTAAGCTATTTCCTATCGCCGTGCAAGTAGCCAAATGTTAAAATCAAGAAAATTAATATTACTCGATTTTAGGTTTAGAAAATGTTTAAATTTTTAGAGCTGATAGCAATTTTTCTACTTGATTGTTTTGCGCGATGGAGGGTAAATGTTGTTCATACACCTCGCGTTGTAGCTTGGTGGCGTATATTTCATGGAAGAAATAACGTCCATCTTTGATGACATAATTGAGGAGAAAAAAACGATAAACTTCAGGTAGCAGCCGAATTTCTATCTCATTTAAGGGATAAACAGCGTGGTAGGCTTTCAGAAATTCAACGAAGCGGTCTTCCCAAAGCGTGCCAATATTGTAAGTAAACACTGTCCTGTCGCCAACGTCAGATACGACGCGGCTGAGAAAATAGAAATCCAAAATCCTAGAACTCATCCTGAACCAGTCGTAATCCCAACGAGAGAAGAGTTTAGTATCTTTTGTAACGGAAAAATTGCCAATATTCCAATCCACAAAAACGGGAATTTGTTCTAATTGATGAAAGTTATACTTTTCAACTTCTTCAAAAAAGAGATTGCATTGTGCTTTAATCACCGTTTCATGCCCCCGATGAAAAAAGCGTCCCTCCTCTGTTTCGAGAATATCAAGTAAATGCAACAAGTCAATATTAAGCGTTTTTGAGGATTTAGGTATCGTATTTCTCACTTCTGTACAAACTTGATGAAAAGTTGCCATTTCAACGCCCAATGTGCGAATTTGATGTAATTCTAATCGGCGGGGCAGCATTTGGTCAATGCGCACAGGGCGATAGAAAACCACCCAAGCATCGAGTAAACTATTTTTGAAGCGATGAACAAAAAGTTCATTACCTCGCATTAAAGAACGTGCCAGCAAATTCTCAAAAGGTTCTGTCAAGTTGTTGGCAAGCACATTAATAATGGTGTGGTCTTCGACGAAGTGTTCAAATTTACCAAAATAAGAAAGCTTTGCAAACACATGATGTCCATTAGTGAACACCACTTTATAGACATAATTAGTGGAAACACGAACACTTATATCAGAAACAGTTTTTATCGTCCTCGAAGGATCGTATTCCATCCAAGCGTATTTTACGATGGTGGTAAAGTCAATATTTGTCATTGGTTAGGTACAATTAGGCTCACAATATAGCACAAGAAAGAAATAACCTAATACATTATCAAGATTATGGATAAGTTAAATTATTTCAAAGTAACGACGCAATTCCCAATCCGATACTTGCTTTTGATATTGCTCGTATTCCCATTCGCGCGTAGCGATAAAATGTTGCACAAATTTTTCACCCAATAGCTGAATCGGTAACTCGGATGCTTTCATTTGTTGCGTTGCCTCTTTCAACGAAAGCGGAAATCTTACAAATGCGCCTTCCTTGTAACCATTGCCCTCCACAGGTGGCAGGGTCAATGCTAATTTCTGCTCAATGCCATACAAACCTGCAGCTAAATAGGCAGCCATTGCTAAGTAAGGATTAACGTCAGCCCCTGAAGTGCGTCCTTCTATGCGTGTGGCATCAGGAGTGTTGTTGATGATGCGCCAAGCGGTTGTCCGATTCTCAAAACCCCATGTGAGCGTCGCAGGTGCCCAATCGCCACCTGCTAAGCGTTTGTAGCTATTCACAGTGGGTGCGACCATAGGCAATAAGTAAGGTAAGGCATAGAGTTGTCCTGCTAAATAATGTTTCATCAAGTCGCTCATGCCCGATTCGTGAGCAAATAAGTTGCGTTGCTGCGTAGCATCCCAAAGACTTTGATGAATATGACCGCTACAACCTGGCAAATTGGCATTCCATTTTGCCATAAAACTTGCTATAATGTGATGCTTGTAAGCAGTCGCTTTTGTACCCATTTTAAACAATACTCCTCTATCCGCTGCTTCGACTATGGGCGCATAGCTTAAAGCTGCTTCCATCACGCCAGTACCTGTTTCTGTATGCAGCCCTTCAACAGGCACACCAAAATTTTCCATATTGCGGAATAATTCGTCGAAAAATGTATGATTTTGCGCCAAACGAAGCATAGAGTAGCCAAACATTCCAGGCGTGAGCGGTTTAGGACTTTGATGTTGCTTCTCTGCAAGCGATTGAGGCGTTTCTTGAAAGTTAAACCATTCAAATTCAATGGAAAACATAGGAGTAAAGCCCATATCAGTTGCCTTTTGAGCCACTTTTTTTAGTAGGCTTCGCGGACAAATATCCTTTAATCGGTCATTGCTAAAATCAGCAAGAAAAAAGGGCATGTTATTTTCCCAAGCCATCTCCCGAAAAGTATTGATGTCAATCATTCCAAAAGCATCAGGGTAGCCTGTGTGCAAGCCAGTGGTTGGGCTATTGTTGTAAACAGCATCATTAGCGTCCCATCCAAAAACAACATCGCAGAAGTTAAATCCGCTTTTCAGGCTTTTCAATAATTTGTCTTTGCGTACAATTTTACCTCTCAGAATGCCGTCTATGTCCACAATGGCAACTTTAGCAATTTTGCTTTCATGTGCCTTTATTTTTGCCATTAATTTATCCTGTCCCATATATTGACCAAATCAATTAAAATCTTAGGCTTGTCTTCAGGTTCACCTTCAGGTTCACCTTCAGGTTCACCTTTAGGCTTCGCCAAATAAATTCTTGCCTTCTAGTAATCCTGTTTTTCGGTAGGAAATAAGCACTTCCAAAAGTAGAAAGAATAGCCCTACTGCAAGAAAATATTGAAAATAACTATCATATTCCTGAAAAACACGCTGTTCCGATTCCTGTTTTTGGATTTGATCTATCTTATTTTTCAGCGCACTCAATACTTGGTCAGAGCCTGCCGATAGGTTAAAATATGCCCCGTCTGCTGCTTTTGCAATGGATTGCAATACATTCTCATCCAGCATTGTCCTAACGGGATTGCCTGTTTGGTCGCGCTTGAAATCACTTCTGTTGTTAACCATGACTGGTATGAAGCTCCCGCTCGACGTACCAACACCAATCGTAAAAATAATTAACCCATTTTTGCTTGCTGCTTGCACACTAGCTAATGTAGCGTCGTCGTGTGTTTCACCATCTGTTATGATAATCAAGGCTTTATGGCTTTTGTTATCTTTTTTAAACATCTGCTCTGCCAAGTCCACTGCCTCACTAATAGCTGTGCCTTGTGTAGGTATTTGATAGGGGTTAACACTTCTTACTTTTAGTGTAATGAACTCATAATCACTCATTAAAGGGCTTTCTAAATAAGCATTTCCTGCAAAACTGATAAATCCAAGTCGCTCTCCTCGCAACTTAAAAATGAGGTCTTCTAAAAATTTCTTTGCCCTATCTAGTCGGCTTGGCGCTACGTCTTCTGCCAACATGCTATAAGAAACATCGAGGGCTAAAAACACATCTATATTTTTGCGTTTCACTTTTTCCTTTTTAGTGCCCCACTGTGGATTTGCCATAGCAATTACCAGAAAAGTAAAACTCAAGACTAATAAAATGAGTTTGAGTAAATACTTTGTGTTAGAAAATTTTGGCATGAGTTGACTCACTAAATTGGGGTTGCCAAAGCGTTGAATGGCTTTTTTTCTAAATCGCCAAGTAAAGAAAAAAAAACCTACCATGACTGGAATAAGCAGCAATGCCCACAAATATTCACCGTGTTCAAATCGAAACATAAATTTTTAGCAGTTTTTATTGATTAAAATGATAAGCAAGATATACTTTTTTATCATTACTAATTTTGTAATAAGGCAACATTAAGTGCTATTATGGTTAAGAACATTTTCAATACATAACATCATTCGCCACAACAAGGATTTGGACTCACCTTACTTTTCTGAAAATGACAACAATCAACTGCTACCCATGACAATGCTCAGCATTTTGCTGGTAAAGGATTACTACTTTTGGAATGGGCTAAGGATACTAATTAATTCATCTTAAAAGTACGACATATGCTTCTAATCAATTGGTTGGAGTCTTATATAATCATGGCTGTAACGATTATGGTTCTAATAGGTATTCCTGTTTTCATTTTAGTCATGGTGTTTTCAAAGGATAATAAAAATAAAGATAATTCATCAGAACAAGTATGATAAGTTGGTTGTAATGAGGCTGTTTCGTACATAGGTGCGATAGCAGCCTTTTTAAACTTTTCTTATCAAATCAAAAAGTGAAATTGAGCAAAATAATTTCCTGTCTATTAACAAATTCATTACATTTTGTTAAGAGCATGTTTAAATTTTTAATTACTGAAAACCAATATTTTATGAACCTGACTTCAGTAAGGCTTAGTCATTTAGCCCGCTAAATTCCCTCGCCTTCCTATTGTCAGAACCACAAACTATTGATTTTCCCCTAAAGAAAATTTTTAAACAAGCTCTAAGAACCATCGC
>CALDYY010000030.1 GCA_937944245.1 uncultured Saprospiraceae bacterium
TAATTACTGAAAACCAATATTTTATGAACCTGACTTCAGTAAGGCTTAGTCATTTAGCCCGCTAAATTCCCTCGCCTTCCTATTGTCAGAACCACAAACTATTGATTTTCACCTAAAGAAAATTTTTAAACAAGCTCTAAGTTATTTATCCACTAAGAATATCTTTTTATCTAGTTTTGCGTGTCAAAAATAGGGCAGTTAAAGTTTAATTCCGTAATTACCTTGAAAATTTAGTTTTTTTATATCAAAATGAAGTAAAGCATCGGTAATCTTATGTCAGCATCCATACAAATTAAAGTCAACCCTAATATTTACTTACGCGACCCTCAAGAAACACCTCTAGGAAAAAATATTATTAAGCAAGGCATATTACTGATGGATGAAATTGGGCTAGAACGTTTCACCTTTAAAAAACTGGGCGAGCGCATTCCTTGCACAGAAGCCTCTATCTATCGCTATTTTGAAAACAAACACTTTATGCTGCTCTATTTTCTTTCTTGGTATTGGGAGTGGATGCGCTTTAGAATTGATTTTAACTGCATGAATGTTTACGACCCAAAAGAAAAGCTAAAAATCACCATTAAAACAATTATTGATACGGTGCGCCTCAGCAAACCTGCCGATTACGTTGACCGCGATGCACTCAATCGCTTAGTCATTGCTGAAGGCGTAAAGGCTTATCATGTAAAACAAGTGGACATAGAGAACGGAAAGGGGCTTTTCACTACATTTGAGGAACTCAACAAGAAAATACAGCACATCATTTTGTCCGTCAATCCAGCCTTTCCTTATCCTGCCGTTTTAACGATGACTATTTTGGAAATGGCAAATAATCAAATCTACTACGCCTGTCATTTACCCAATTTTACAGAAATAAACAAGCAACAAGGTAATCTTGAACAGCAAGTAGAAGAAATGGTTGCTTATTTTATATTCAAGTTGATTGGTGAATAGCAATAGCACACACTAAATTAATTTGTTTTATCTGTTACACAAAGGCTAGACTTGCGCTTCTAATAAGCTGTTTACCTTTTTTTCTATTGTTATCATTGATTAATCAATAATTTATAAGAAGTAAAATGTATTTTTTAACCTTGTAAAACAAAACATAATTGAATTATAAGCGTATAATAGTAAGCATAATCAAAGTAGATTAAAAAATCTAACTATATTGATATATCTATTAGGCATAATTTAATTATGTCAATGTGGGTATGCTTTAGCCTAGTGCTACCGATAAAATAAAAATCTGAAGCCAATAAAAACCTTATGATTACACTTGCCGAGTGTTGCCTTTCAGTTATGAGCAAAAAAGGTAGTACAGCAAGTAAGCTGCTTTGCCCGAGGAGCATCCTCTGCTGAGGATCTCCTCGCTTATTTTTACAAAACCTCGCATCAACAAATTTGGAAGACATTAAAAAAAGTGAAACTTTTGTGTATATTTATTGAAAGTATTGCAAACTAACGCTTCCAAGTTATTTAAGGAATGACCATACTCGACAAAATAGTTGCACAAAAGAAAGCAACATTAATCACTACTAAGCACATCAATCCTATTCAACATCTGGAGCAAAGTCCACTGTTTGAACGCAAAGTCCATTCTTTTACCAAAGCACTGAAATCAAGTGAGCATTTAGGTATTATTGCAGAATTTAAGCGGCACTCTCCTTCCAAAGGTAACATTAACATCAATGCTGATGCGAAAGCAATAACTACTGCCTATGCACAAGCGGGTGCGGCAGCCCTTTCTGTATTGACAGAAGAACACTTTTTCAAGGGCAGTGTAGAAGATTTAATAACTGCAAGGACTTATAACAGTTGCCCTATTCTGAGGAAAGATTTTGTGGTGGACGAATATCAAATCATTGAGGCTAAATCCATAGGAGCGGATGTGATTCTTTTGATTGCAGAATGTTTAACCAAAGAAGCAGTAAGTCAACTGGCGAGAACAGCAAAATCAATAGGTTTAGAGGTACTACTTGAAATTCACTCCGAAGAACAACTCGATAAATTAAACTCTAATATAGATGTAGTAGGCGTGAATAATAGAAATTTAAAGACTTTTAAAGTAAGTTTACAGACTTCAATTGAATTGGCTGAAAAAATTCCAAGTGAATTTCTGAAGATTTCTGAAAGTGGCATTAGTGAACCTAACGCCATAGTAGATTTGCGTCGCAAAGGGTATTGCGGATTTTTGATTGGCGAGTATTTTATGGTAAACGAACGTCCCGGTAACAAATTAGCGGAATTGATTGACCGAGCAAAGTACATTGAAGATTTACTAGAAAATGCTATTGCTTAATCAGAATAAATAAAAAAAATTAAGGATAGCCTATGAAAATCAAAGTTTGTGGATTGAGAGTAGAGGAGAATATTAACGCTTTAAAACAGCTACCTATTGATTTTTTTGGATTCATATTTTATGAATCTTCAAGGCGATACGTGGGTAAAAAAAATAAGCTTTCTGCCTTACTTTCAGATAAATCTTGGAGTAGTGCTATTCAAAAAGTAGGTGTATTTGTGGATGCTGAAATTGAAGAAGTTCTGCATTATGTCCACGATTATCACTTGAATTATGTGCAGCTACATGGTAATGAAAGTCCAGAATATTGCATGGAGTTAAATCAAATCTGGAACTTTAGCTCCTTGAGAAAAGCTAAAATTATAAAAGCATTTGCTATCGGAGATGCCACAGATTTTTCAGTAGTAAATACTTATCAAACGCATTGCCAATTGTTTATTTTTGATACTAAAGGGGAAATGCCAGGCGGCAACGGCGTTACTTTTGATTGGTCGCTGCTTAAACATTATCAAGGGATAACACCTTTCTTATTGAGTGGTGGCATTGACAAAAATGCTGTGGAAGCTATCCATCAGCTACAAATTCCACAACTTGTAGGTGTGGACATCAACAGCAAATTTGAAATCGAGCCTGCCTTGAAAGACGTGAACAAAATTGCATCATTTATTCATCAACTGAAATTGTAAAATCATGGCAGATATAGCAAGAAAAAATACTTTATCCAGAACTACCTCAAGTTATCAGGTGGACGATAGTGGCTACTATGGAGAATTTGGTGGCGCATTCATTCCAGAAATGTTACATCCTAACGTCGAGGAATTGCGAAATACCTATCTCGATATGATGGAAGAGCCTAATTTCAAAAAAGAGTTTAACGCTTTACTGAAAGACTATGTAGGTCGCCCAACGCCCCTGTACTTCGCAAAGAGACTATCCGAGCATTACAATGCTAAGATTTACCTCAAGCGCGAAGACCTTTGCCACACCGGTGCGCACAAGATTAATAACACGATTGGTCAAATTTTAGTGGCAAAAAGATTAGGAAAAAAACGCATTATTGCTGAAACGGGTGCTGGTCAGCATGGCGTTGCTACGGCTACGGTTTGTGCCTTGATGGGGATAGAGTGCGTGGTGTACATGGGTGAAGTGGACATTGCGCGACAAGCACCGAATGTATCAAGAATGAAAATGCTTGGCGCTGAAGTACGCCCTGCCACCAGTGGTAGTAGAACATTAAAAGATGCCACCAACGAAGCTATTCGCGATTGGATTAACAATCCTGAAAATACACATTATATTATTGGTTCAGTAGTTGGTCCGCATCCTTATCCCGATATGGTTGCTCGTTTTCAATCGGTGATTAGTGAGGAGTGTATTTGGCAGTTGGAAGCAGCAGAAAATCGTTCCTACCCAGACATTGTGATGGCTTGTGTAGGGGGTGGCAGCAATGCAGCTGGAATGTATTACCACTATTTAGACCATCCTGAAGTGCGTTTAATTGCAGTAGAAGCGGCTGGCTTAGGCGTTGATTCTGGCGAATCGGCAGCGACTAGCGTGCTAGGTACAAAAGGAATCATTCATGGTAGCCGAACTTTATTGATGCAAACACCTGATGGTCAAATAGTTGAGCCTTACAGTATTTCTGCAGGTTTGGACTATCCAGGCATTGGACCTTTACACGCCCATTTGATAAGTACCAAACGAGCAGAAGCTATCAGTATTACAGATGATGATGCTTTAACCGCAGCATTTTTTCTTTCCCGCATTGAGGGCATTATTCCTGCTTTAGAAACAGCACATGCTTTTGCAGCATTGAAATATATGGATTATCGCTCAACGGATGTAATTTTGATAAACCTTTCAGGCAGAGGTGACAAGGATTTAGATACCTATATTAAATATTTAGACCGTTACGCAAAATAAAGTAGCATTTTAATTTCGGATAAAATGACATTACATAATAATCAATATCTACTGAGCAACGGCGTTGACCCTCTTTTATTAGCAGAAAAATATGGCTGCCCGCTTTATGTGTATGATGCTGCTATCATTAAGCGCCAATACGAACGCATGGTTAACGCTTTTGATGTGCCACAACTGCGCATCAATTACGCTTGCAAAGCATTAAGCAATATTAGTGTGTTAAAATACTTGCACCAAATGGGTGCCTGCTTAGATACTGTTTCCATTCAGGAAGCCATGCTTGGTTTGAAAGCAGGTTTTCAACCTCATGAAATCACCTACACGCCCAACTGTGTATCGCTAGAAGAGATGGAAGCAGCAGTTGAGCTTGGTGTAAACATCAATATTGATAATATCTCTATGCTCGAACAATTTGGGCATCACTATCCACACATTCCCGTTTGTATCCGCATTAATCCACACATTATGGCAGGTGGTAATGCAAAGATTTCGGTTGGACATATAGATTCTAAATTTGGTATTTCTATCTATCAAATGCCTCATGTGCTAAAAGTCGTACAAGCCACAGGCATTAGAATTGCTGGGGTTCACATGCACACAGGTAGCGATATTCTCGACCCAGAGGTATTTTTGAATGGTGCGGAAGTGCTATTTAAAATAGCGCATCAATTTCCAAATTTGGATTACCTAGACTTAGGTGGTGGATTTAAAGTGCCTTATCAAGAAGGGGCAGCAGCGACCAATATGGAGGATTTGGGACCGAGAATCACCAAACGATTTCAGCAATTTTGTAAAGAATATGGCAAAGAATTGGCATTGGTGTTTGAGCCAGGAAAGTTCTTAGTTAGTGAGGCAGGCATTTTACTGGTGAAAGTAAACGTCATCAAAACTACACCTTCTACGATGTTTGCAGGTGTAGATTCAGGCTTAAATCATCTAATTCGCCCAATGTTATACGATGCTTATCATCATATTGTCAATATTTCTAACCCTACTGGCACACCTCGTGTCTATAATGTGGTTGGGTATATTTGTGAAACAGATACTTTTGGTGCAAATCGTAAAATAGCAGAAATCAAAGAAGGCGATATATTAGCCATTAAAAATGCTGGAGCTTATGGAATGTCTATGGCATCCAACTACAATGCGCGCTTCCGACCAGCAGAAGTGCTTGTACACGAGGGAAAAGATTACCTCATTCGCCAACGAGAAACAATGGAAGATATTTTACGCAATCAAATTGAAGTAGATGTGATGCAGACTGCATTGGTTTAAGGATGTAGAATAACTAAAATAAAAAAACGCCATAGCATTTTGATAATCAAAGTATTATGGCGTTTTTTTGTGGTCTCACATGGGCTCGAACCATGGACCCTCTGATTATGAGTCAGATGCTCTAACCGACTGAGCTATGAGACCTATTTATTTCGGAATGCAAAGATATGCTTCTTTTTTCAATAAGTCAAATTAAGGCGGTAATTTTGAAGATACTTCATCTTAAAATTCTAAATGGATTTACCGCTGAGTGAGTGCCTCACTTCAAGTGAAGCCCTCACTCTAAGATGTGGCTTTAGCTCGTTTTCAACTTCCGCGTTTCACGCTCCGAATTTTATAGGGTCGTTTTTGCTGTGATTCAAAGTAGGTGCGCATTTGAATTTCTACAACAATACCAATTGTAATTAATTGAATACCAGCAATAACCAGCATAAAACCAAGAATTAATAAAGGTCGTCCCCAAATATCTTGACCTAATATTTTTAGCACTCCAAAATAAATATTGATGAGTACCCCGATAAAAAATGAAAAAACCCCTGCATTACCAAATAAGTGCATAGGCTTTTGCATGTAGCGTTTAAAAAAAAGCATCAACAACAAATCACTCATCACTTTAAACGTTCTTCCTAAGCCATATTTTGACTTACCAAATTTTCGAGCATGGTGTTTGACATCAATCTGCGTCATTTTTGCCCCTTCCAATGCTGCCAAAACAGGGATGAAGCGATGCAATTCGCCATAAAGACCCAAATCTTTGGCAATTTCTGCCTTAAATACTTTTAGCGCACAGCCGTAATCTTTCAGCTTAATACCCGAAGAAGAACGAATAATATAGTTGGCAATCGCACTAGGCAACTTGCGTATAATGGCTTTGTCTTTTCTATTGGCTCTATTGCCCAACACCAAATCATAGCCTTGCTCTTCCGCAATTTTTAACATGGCAGGAATGTCGGTAGGGTCGTTTTGTAAATCGCCGTCCATAGTGGCAATGTATTCGCCATGTGCGTAGTCAATACCAGCCATTAAAGCTAAACTTTGACCATAATTTTTACGAAATTCTACTACATGTAAGTACGGATGCGAAATGGCGTGCAGTTCCTTCAAAGTATTATCCGTAGAGCCATCGTCCACATAAACAATTTCATACTCATAATCTTGTAATGCACTAGAAATCCATTCAATTAAAGGGCGAATGTTCTCTGCTTCATTATATACGGAAATGACGACCGATATTTTTGGCTGCATAAGTACAAATTGCGTGTGATAAATTTTGAATTGGATGTTACGTTCTGCTTCTTAGTGTTTCAAATTGATTATTTAATAAAGGTCTTTCATTAAATTATTTGATTTTTTTGGTATTTAAGCTAATTGAAAATAGTTTTTTCTATTTTACGCAGCAAAAGTAGTGGAAATTATGAGAAATTATTGGCTTGTGCTATTATTGTTCTTGCTGGCTCATTGCCGTTCTAACCCTGTCAATCGAGACAACATTTTGACAACACCTACATTGGATACGGTTAGTTTTGTTAAAATGGAAGAACATTCCCCTGTACCAATTCAGAAAACACTAGATTATGATACCTTGCAATGGCTGGATATTGCTGATTTGGATGCTTCTATACTCATGGATTTGAAATATGCCACTACGGATAATTTTGTAAAAAGTCAGATGTATGAGTGTGGACGATGCTTTCTACGCCCAGAAGTAGCTCAAGCGATAGTCAAAATTCATCAGGATTTGAAAAGTAAAGGCTATGGGCTGAAAATGTTTGATTGTTATCGTCCTCGACCTGTGCAGTGGGCATTATGGGAAAAAGTGCCCGATGCGAGGTATGTTGCCGACCCTCGAAAAGGCTCTATGCACAATAGAGGCAGCGCAGTAGATTTAACGATTGTAGATGCCGATGGCAATGAACTCGACATGGGAACGCATTTTGATTTTTTTGGTAAAGAAGCCTATCACGATTATACCAATTTATCCAAAACTGTATTAGATAACCGAAAATTATTGAAATCAACAATGGAGGCTTTTGGCTTTCGTGCCATTCGCACAGAGTGGTGGCACTATTCCTATCAATCAAAAAGCTATGAATTGTCAGATATGGTATGGAATTGCAATAACAAATAGCTATTTTGGGCATTATTCATCGAATAATGCGCCTTGCTCTCCGTTGCCAACTGGAAGCAAAATTGCCTCCACTTTAAGCAATTTCTGGTCTATTAATTTATTGCCCATTGCTTTCCAACCTTTAACATCAATAAATTGCTTGATATCCAAATCAAATTCTTCTTTCTTCCCTTTATTGTTGATAGTGTAACGAATATGAGGAGAATTATCTGTTGTAGCAAAATAAAGTTTGGAATCTTTATGATCTGTAATAAAGGCAAAACGCTGCTTTTGCGTATTGGTTTCTATTTTGAAACGCTTCACTAAAGTTGAACATTTATGTCCATCGTAATAGATAGCACTAATGATGTCGTCTTCAGAGAATTGACCAATATGAATAATTTCATTTGGGTCGTAGCGATTGCTCAATTCAAAATCGGTAATTTCGTAAGTGCCATCTTTGTAAATCGTTAAAATAGTATCGCCTGTGTCGAAATTGCCTAAGTAAGTACCTCGCTCGTCGGTGTTCAGTCGTCCACTTACTTCGTCCATATAAATAGCAATAGCCCCTAATGTAGATTGTCCAACTGATTTTTGTGAAATCTTGCGCACAGGATACTTGGTCAAAATATTACCTTGCGAAATCCGTCCTTTAATCCCTAGCTCCGCAAAATCAAAGTCAAATATTTTAATTTTTGCTCTTGAACCTTGAGATAGCTGCACTGTAACTGTTTCTGATTCACCATTAGGATTAGCAGTAAGATAAAGCACCTTAGAGCCTTTTGTGCCTCTGGTTAAGTCATATTCTCTATCTCTAGTAATGGCGGAAACGTTAAATCGTTTTACATAAGTTCTGCCTGTTTCGCCATCCAAATAAGCTAAGTTGTAAGTGGTGCGCTCGTCGTTTTTTTTCCAAATAGCGACATGGATAAGGTCTTTACCGACAAATTGCTTATCAGAAATCCTTGTAACCAGAAAATTTCCATCGCGCCTAAAGACGATAACATCATCAATATCAGAGCATTCACAAATAAAATCGCCTTCTCCTCGCTTCAATCCATGTCCTACAAAACCTTCTTTGAAGTTTGCATATAACTTAGCATTATTAAACACGACCTCCGTCGCTTCAATAGTGTCAAATTGAGTAATAATTGTTTTCCGCTCTCTGCCCTTTCCATATTTTCTTTTGAGTTCTTTGAAGTAATTAATCGCAAATTCAGTTAAATTAGCTAAGTCATACTTTACTTGTTCAATTTCTTTTTCTAATTCCAACAAGCGCTCATCCGCTTTAAATTTATTGTATTTGGAAATACGTTTTATTTTGATTTCAGTTAACTGTACAATATCTTCTTTGGTAATCTCTCGCCAAAGTTTTAGCCGTTTGTCTTTAGGTGTTGGTGTTTCATTGGGCGTAACAACATAGCGTTTAAGTGCAACATCAATAATATCAATGGCTTGCTCAAAGTTTTCCGCTTCTTCTATTTGTCGGTAAATCTTATGTTCAATGAATATTTTCTCTAAACTAGCGAAAAACCATTTTTCTTCAAGTTCACTTTTTTTGATTTCCAACTCCCAACGAAGCAACATTTTAGTTTGCTCCGTAGAAGCGCGAAGCAGTTCTTCTACTGTAATAAAATGAGGTTTATCATCAATAATGACACAAGCATTTGGAGAAATGGATTCTTCGCAGCGCGTGAAAGCATAAAGCGCATCCATTGTAACTTCTGGCGACACGCCAGGAGCAAGTTCTATATAAATTTCGACCTCTTGAGCAGTGTTGTCCTGTACTTTTTTGATTTTTATTTTGCCTTTATCATTAGCTTTTAAAATACTATCAATCAAAGCATTAGTGGTAACGCCATAAGGTAAATCGCGAACGATAAGTGCTTTTTTATCCACTACTTCGATTTTGGCACGCACTTTTACTTTTCCACCGCGTTTACCATCTCGATAATCAGTTACATCTATCAATCCACCGGTCATAAAATCAGGGTAAAGTTGAACACTTTTACCTTTTAGTACATCAATGGAAGCGTCAATTAATTCATTAAAATTATGTGGCAATATTTTGGTAGAAAGCCCTACGGCAATACCTTCCACGCCAAGTGCCAACACCAACGGGAATTTCATAGGTAGTGCAATAGGTTCGCGCTTTCTACTATCGTAAGTAACTTGCCAATTGGTCGTCTGTGCGTTAAAAGCTACTTCTAGCGCAAATTTGGTTAGTCGCGCTTCAATATATCGGGGTGCAGCAGCACTGTCGCCAGTCCGATAGTCCCCCCAATTCCCTTGACAATCAATGAGTAAATCCTTTTGCCCTAAATTGACAAGTGCATCTCCAATAGCAGCATCGCCGTGCGGATGATATTGCATAGTTTGCCCAATCACGTTGGCGACTTTATGGTAACGTCCATCGTCCATTTCTTTCATGGCGTGTAGTATGCGACGTTGCACAGGTTTTAAACCATCTAACGCCAAGGGGACAGCACGTTCCAAAATTACGTAGGAGGCATAATCCAAGAAATAATCTTGGTACATGCCATTTAAAGAAAATACTCGACCGTTGCCATTAAGGGTATCACTCATCTTAAACCAAAATGTTTTAGAATGCAAATTTAAAACAAAAAATTGGAGATTGTTGTTTTTTTATTTACAGATGTGATAAGTTATCGAACCTACCACATCTGTCATAGAATTTACTTTTTTACCGCAGCCAAACCATTTGGCTTAGCGATTGCTTGAAGTGCACTATATGGAATAGTAAATTCCTGTTGACCCATAGCATAAGGCGCAATTTCATAAGGATTAAAGATAAACTTAATGCCTTCTTTGGTTAATGCAAAATTATCATTCATCTTGAAGTCATTGTTTTCAATAATAAACCCTGCATCATTTAAGGTTTGATTTTTGGGGATTTCTAAGGCTCGCCGTAGGTAATCTTCTCCAACTTCATTTAATCGTTTCTCATATCCCGGCTCAAATAAGTCGTTTAAAGTAATCAACTTACCAGAAGCTCGGTCATAATTTTCGTAAACTGTTGAGTAGTAACCATGTGCACCTCCTGTGAATGTATAGAAGTCGGTGCTGATGACAAATAACTCCTCATCATTGCGCAAAACTTTCTGCTCATAACTTTTTGACCAAGCCCCCATTGGATAAAGCTCACTTTTTTCTTTTAGATATTCTTCGATAAAACCATTAGCGTGAGCTTCCACATTGGTGTATTCCTCACCGCGAAGCAGGTCAATAATTTGCTCATTAATGGCTTTCATTGCATATTCAGTACCACCAGTTACTTGTATGAAAGTAGCTGTAAAATAAGCGCATGCTTGTATGTCTGTTGGTGTACAGTTGGGTTCGTCTTTGCGAATTGTTTGCGAGGTGTAGGCAAGTGTATCCAACGTTTCAGTAATCACTGAATTTTCTTTGGGTTTGTTTTGGCAAGAAATACAACAAAATATAGCGCAAAACAAAATTAAAGCAGTTATTCTCATCATAGTTGTTGAATTTTAATTTTAAGAAAAAGGATACTCTGTTTTGAATTAATTAGCGAAGTTAATAGCTTTCGCACTTAATTATCCGAAAAATGACGAATTTAAAATCAAAGCTGCGTATTTTAAAAATTGGGGGCAAGGTTTTAGAACAACCAAAGGCTTTACAGCACCTGTTAATGCAATTTGCTGATTGGAAGGAAGAAAAAATATTGGTACATGGCGGTGGTAACAAAGCCAATGAACTGTTAACACAACTAGGTATTGCTCCAAAAATGCACGAAGGAAGGCGAATTACGGACGAGGCAGCTCTTGAAGTAGCCACAATGGTATATGCTGGATGGACAAATAAAACAGTAGTAAGCCTTTTACAATCTTTTAATTGCAATGCACTTGGGCTTTCTGGTGCAGATTTGAATACCATTCAGGCACATAAACGGCAAGTGAAAGATATTGACTATGGATTTGCTGGCGATATTGACCAGATTAACACACAAAGTATTCAAGCATTGCTGCACATAGGCGTAACCCCTGTATTTTGCGCTATTACCCACGATAAAAAAGGGCAATTATTAAACACTAATGCAGATACCATAGCGGCAACTTTAGCTATTGCACTAGCGCAAGTGTATGCCGTAGAACTCATCCTTTGCTTTGAAAAACATGGTGTACTTTTGAATGCGGAAGATAATGGTTCTGTTATTCCTCATCTGAACATGGAGTCTTATCAACAACTGAAAACACAGGGGGTTATTTTTGCTGGTATGATTCCTAAATTGGATAATGCTTTCAAAGCATTGGCAAAAGGAGTTGACAGTGTGGTTATTGGTGGTGCAGAGCGATTAGGGGAAGGAACTCGATTGACGAATTAGTAATAATTTTTAGTAAGAAAAATGATTATCTTCTAAATCTCAATAGGCAAAGGCGTTTCAAAATTTATCTAAATTTTTTTTCTAAAAGGTGGTAACAATTTTTGGGTGTAGTAATATTAGGTCAAATGAATCTAAAGTGAAAAATATACTACTACCCGTTTTAATTTGCCTTTGCTTTTGGAGTGTCGAAGCACAAGATATAAGCACAACGATTAGGTTCGGAGTGGCTAAGCAGTTTAAACTAAGCAAAAAAGCTAGGATTGAGCTCGACCAGCAGTTCCAATCTTCACCAAGAGTGAGGGACAAAAAGATGAAAAAAGAGGATGACCTCTTTAATGAGATTGAATTGTTGCCTTTTAGAAGTAGTAATGAAACGACAACAACTAATACTAACAGTAACGGCAATGGTGGTATTTTCAAAGATTTAGATGATCAGGCAAAGCGTATAGATGCAGATTTTCGTACTGCTACAACTGTTGATTTTGATTACAAGCTGTCTAAATGGCTGCGGTTTGGGCAAAGCTATTCTTTAGCTTGGGACACAGAAAGAGTAAGGCATTCTATGGGAACAGATTTTACTATCCAACCAAAACTACCTGTCAAAAAGCTATCTTTTTCTAACAAATTAGGCGCACAATTCGCTACTAGAGAAAAAAAGGGAGAAACCATAATTGAGCATAGCATTGCTTCTCAAATTGGATTGGATTGGCAATTCAAAAAAGACCACAGATTGTATTCACGCGCCACAGTAAATGGCGGTTTTGATGAAAAAATCTGGGAATGGGATCGCTTACGCTGGGATTCAGGGTTAAGATACACTTTTAACAAAGTACATACTTTCGATTTTAGTTATCGCTTTCAGCAAAGATTGACGGGTAAGAAGAGAACTGCCGAAGGTATTGTATTCAGATATAGCATTGATTTCTAAACAAATACAATAATATTATTCAATTAGTTTTTTTACTTAATTCTTAAATTTAAATCTAATTATGGGAAATTTTTTATCAATTAGGCAATTCAGCCTACTAGGGATGTTATTGTTCTTAATGAGCAGTTCCTTTCAAGTGAATGCACAAGGTTGCTCACAACCATCGAACTTGACTTCTAACATTTTATCAACTACAAGTGCATCGGTAAGTTGGTCAGCGATTCAAGGCGCATTCAATTACACGGTGCAGTACAAAATACAAGGCACAACAGCATGGACAACGACTTCAGCGACAACAGCTAGAAGTTTTACTTTAACAGGCTTGAGAGCAAGCACAGTTTACGAATGGCGGGTGAAAGCGAGTTGTTCGGTTTATTCTAGCATTGCAGTATTCAACACAGGCGGTAACACAGGCGGTAACACTTCTTGCTCACAACCATCAAACTTGACGTCCAATGTACTTTCTACTTCAAGTGCGTTATTGAGCTGGTCTGCAATACAAGGTGCATTCAACTATACCGTACAGTACAGAGTAATCAATACTTTTGCTTGGACAACAACTGCTGCAACAACAGGAAGATCACTATCTATTTCCAATTTACAGGCAAACACAGAATACGAATGGCGGGTGAAAGCGAGTTGTTCTGAATATTCTAGTATCGCTAAGTTCAGAACTACCGGAACAAGTGGTGGCGGCGGTGGCGGAAACACTTCCTGTTCTGCACCTTCTAATACAAAAACGAATGCTGTTTTCGCTAATAGAGCTATTGTTAGCTGGGAAGCACAAGGAGGCGCAGCAAATTATACCGTGCAATACAAATTAGAAAATGCAACTGTTTACACCACAGTTGGTACAACTACTGGTACAACGCTTACTATCAGCGGTTTACAAGCTGGTAGAAAGTATCAGTGGCGCGTGAAAGCAAGTTGCTCACCTTATGGTAGCGACGTTCAATTTGAAACGCCGTTCGCTTCTGGCAATGGAAATATAACAACGATGAGCGGTACAGTAAATGTATTTCCTAACCCTGCTAATGGTAATGAGGTGCAAATAGGACTAGAGACAGAGAGTGCTCAAATCATGTTGTTTGATGCGACAGGTAGAATGATGAAGCAAGAAGTAGGTCGCGATATGCAACACACACTAAATATTGCTAATCTTCCAAACGGTATTTACTTTGTTCGAGTAAGTTATGATGGACTAGAGACACCCATCACTATACGTTTGGTGATTGCCCATTAACATCAGTAATCTTAACACACTACAATTTGTGCTCAAGCCACTTCGGTAGCTTGGGCATTTTTTATTGTGCTAAAACGGCTTCCACAATCGCTTGCCATTCTTGGTCTAAGGTTTGGTTGGTTCTTGTTCGTCCTGCTTTTTGATACCAATAATCAGCATTCCACGAATCGCCTTCCTTGCGGTGCAAATAGGCGTGAATCCAAGCGCCAATAGGGGCATGTATTTCTTGAGCTATATCATGCGCCATGTCCCAATCACCCTGTTTATCATACCAAAGTGCTTTCAAAGCATCAGAGTAATGGTCAGGTGGCGTGGCTTGTGTTAAGTTTTGTGTAAATTCTTCAAGATTCACAAGCTAAATTCGTTTTATGTTGTTTAAACAAATGTTTGTCAATGATTTATTCATTGTTTTAAAATTTGTCAAAATTAAATATTATGCCACAAATAAAAAAAATATTAGCCCTTTCTTTACTGCTCTTTACTTTTGTTCAAATACTTGTGGCTCAAGAAATAGAACCTAATTATCGCGCTAAAAGTATTTTTTTTGGTGGTGGTAGCTACTATATTGATAGTCAGCAAATTCAAGAATTATCCGATTTTTTACATCAATTTACCCCTATTGAAGAATACGAATTTTTCATTCAAAGCCACACCGATAACATCGGCAGTATGGAATACAACAACTGGCTCTCCAGCATGCGAGGTCGTGCGGTACATATGGAAATGGTACATTGGGGCGTGCCATCGGAATTTATTTCTAACCAAGATTTTGGCGAATTAGCTCCCGATTTTGATAACAATACTTGGGATGGGCGCATCCGCAATAGGCGCGTAGATGTTATCGTGAGACGAATTGTATTTTAGCTATAAAACAACAATAACTCGCAAAAAGAATAAATTTGCGATTTATTGTTGTTTACTACAGCCTCTATTCACCTAAAAAAGGATAACGATAATCCGTAGGCGAAACAAAATTTTCCTTAATTGTTCTCGGCGATAACCAGCGATAAAGATTCAATATGGAACCTGCTTTGTCATTCGTTCCGGAAGAACGTGCACCTCCAAAAGGCTGTTGACCAACTACTGCTCCTGTGGGTTTGTCGTTAATATAAAAATTGCCTGCTGCATGGCTTAATTTTTGCATAGCTAACTGAATAGCTGCCCTATCTTTAGCAAAAATAGCACCTGTCAAGGCGTAATCGGAAGTGGTGTTCACCAGTTCAAGAGCGGCTTCGTATTGTTCATCTTCGTAGATGTAAACCGTTAATACTGGACCAAAAATTTCCTCCACCATTGTTTTGTAATGAGGTGTTTTAGCTAAAATAACGGTGGGTTCAATGAAATAACCCTCTGATTTACTGTATCTTCCACCTATCAATACTTCTGCATCAACATCCTGTCGAGCTGTTTCAATATAATTTACAATTTTATCAAAAGCGCGTTCATCAATCACTGCGTTGATGAAATTGGATAAATCTTCTGTTGAACCAATTTTGAAAGAGGCAATATCATTGCGTAGCCCTTCAATAATAGTGTTGGCTAAACTAGCGGGCAAATAAGCGCGCGAAGCTGCCGAGCATTTTTGACCTTGAAATTCAAATGCACCGCGACTAAGAGCAGTTACTACTGCCTGTGCAGGTGCGGAGGGATGCGCAACGACAAAATCCTTTCCGCCTGTTTCGCCTACTATTCTTGGAAAGGTTTTGTAGGTGTCTAAATTATGAGCAATCGTTTTCCAAAGTTGCTTAAAAACTGCTGTGCTTCCCGTAAAGTGTAATCCAGCGAAATCGGGGTGCTGAAAAATCACATCGCCAGCATCAGTTCCTTCCACAAAAACAAGATTAATCACACCATTTGGTAAGCCTGCCTCTTGCAGGATTTCCATAACCAAAGCAGCAGAGTAAATTTGGCTATCCGCAGGTTTCCAAACGATAGTGTTGCCACACAAGGCAGGTGCGCAAGGTAAGTTGCCTGCAATAGCCGTGAAATTAAATGGGGTAATGGCAAAAACAAAACCTTCCAAAGGGCGATATTCTAGGCGATTCCATGTGCCTTTACCACTGATGGGTTGCTGTTGGTAAATTTCAGTTAAGTATTGAACATTAAAACGCAGAAAATCAACGAGTTCTGCTACGGCATCAATTTCCGCTTGATAAATGTTTTTAGATTGGCAAAGCATAGTTGCCGCATTCATCTTTGCTCGATAAGTGGTAGCAATCAAATCAGCAGCCTTTAAGAAAATGGCAGCTCGTTCTTCCCAAGCCATATTCTCCCAAGCGAATTTAGCAGCTAATGCCGCATCTACTGCTTGTTGGACGTGCGTTTTGTCGCCTCTGTGGTAGTAACCTAAAGTGTGTTTTAATTCGTGCGGCGGGCGAATGGTCATTTTTTGCTCGGTAAAGACTTTTTGCCCATTGATAATCATAGGAATATCCTTCTGAAACGATTTCAATTCGCTCAAAGCTGCTTGTAGCGCAGTGCGTTCTGGAGAATTGGGGGAATAATTTAAGATGGGTTCATTAGTTGGATTAGGGACATTATAAATTGCATTTGCCATATTTTAATTTGATTTTGTTTGACAATGAATGGATTTGTGAACTTAGCTTAGCTCAAATTTATCAAAATTTAAGTGGTCTAACTTCACTTGCGGCGGTAGAAAATTCGTTGTATTTCCTCCGCCTTTTATAATTTCTCGCACAATAGTAGAACTAATATGAGAGTAACCGGGTTGTGCAATAAGGAAAATAGTTTCTAAGCCATCACCAATATTATTATTCAACTGCGATATGGTTTTTTCATAATCAAAATCAGAGGCATTGCGCAGCCCTCGTAATAAAAACTTTGCCCCTATGGATTTACAATAATGTGCTGTTAAGCGTTTGAAACTATCCACTTTTACTTTTTCTTCATGCTCAAAAACCGCATTTAGCCATTCCATTCGCTGTTCCAGCGAAAAAAGATATTGTTTTTGTGAATTAATACCTATGGCGACCACAACTTTATCAAACAAGGGTAATGCTCGTTCTACTAAGTCCACATGACCTACGGTGATTGGGTCGAAAGAGCCAGGGAAAACTGCTATCTTCATTTTTTTTCACTTAAGTGCTGGGAGGTAAGGTACAGCTTTTTGTAAGGATTTACCTATTTACTATGCTATTAATACCGATAATGCTCAAATTTGATGGACAAATTTAAAATAATGTCATCGAAAAATTGTTTTTCCAACGAATAATTGTATATTTGCTGCCCATTTGAAAATCAATAGATTATGCCAAAAGTTAAAACAAATTCCAGTGCGAAGAAGCGTTTTTCGCTTACTGGTAGCGGAAAAGTAAAGCGCTTTCAAGCAGGCAAACGCCACTTGATGCGCAAAGACAGCAAAAGAGCTTTAAATCGTTTAACTGGTTCAACAGTGGTAAGTCCTGCTGATGAAACAAGAGTGAAGCGTTTATTAGGTATTAATTAGCAATCATTTTTATTTTTTAACGAGAATACAGGTAAAGCAACTTAATTACATTAAGTTCTCTGTATTGTACTAAAAACAATTTCATATGCCTCGTTCAGTCAATCACGTAGCGTCGCGCAACAGACGCAAAAAAATTATGAAAGCCGCTAGAGGGTATTTTGGCGCACGTAGTAAAGTCTATACAGTGGCTAAAAATGCCTTGCAAAAAGGTCTTTTGTATGCTTATCGCGATAGAAAAAACAAGAAAAGAGCTTTCAGAACACTTTGGATTGCTAGAATAAATGCAGCAGCTCGTGCTAACGGTATTAGTTATTCAAAGTTGATTCATGCACTCAAGGAAAACAATATTGAACTTAACAGAAAAGTATTAGCAGACCTAGCGTTGCATTATCCCGATACCTTCAAAAGTGTTTTGAAGGAAGCAGGAATAAAAGTATAAGCTATACTTTCAGGTTCATCATTAAAAATATTCCTTCATCAATGCAATTTCTGATGAGGGAATATTTTTTTATCTCTTAATCAGCAGATGCTAAAATACATTTTAATAAATCATTGATTATCAATCACTCAACAATCAATACCCAATCCTGACCGCGACCAGATGATGGGGGGACAATACTATTTTTCCCACGTGTCAATTGCTTTGCTGTATATGGTATTGATATGCCAGTTCTTGGATCGTACCAATTAGCGGTTAACTTTTTCTTACTCATAGTGGATAAATCTACGTTTGTAGTTTTTCCCGTTGGAAAATAAATAAAAGCGTATTTGCCGTTAGCATCTCTCGTGGCAATTACAAAATTTTCATCCTCTGCTTGTGTATCCAAAACCATACTTTGGTCTGGGATTCTATTAAAGTAAGGCTTGGAAAGCATTAAGTTCTTCAAGTGCTTTACTTGATTTGCCATTGGTAAATCCAAAGAAATATTCCAAGGCTTCAAAGGAGCATTAATAGGCTGTTTATCTAGTTTAAACATTTGCCAAACCGCATGGCAACCATAGGTTTGACCAGCAGCACCAGCAAAGACATTCCAATACATAATTCTTCTTATGTCATCTGCTTCGCTATATCCTAATTCTTTAGCATTAAAGCATTTAGGATGTTCTTCGTACAGAGGTTCACCATCTATCGTAGGCTTAGCAGGGGTTAAATTGTAGTCATGTGTTATTTTTTTGTAAGTTGGTTGGTTAGGGCAGTGTCCCGTTTGGTGCATGTTCAAGTCAAGCCAATCCTCTTGATGAAACCATGTAGAAGAACCACCCGGCGAATGCGGTTGCGGATGAAATGTCTTCAAAATAGGATTATTTTTTTCAGCACTTGCGCTGATACCTTCTGCCATTGCATTCCAAATTTTAATATCATCACTATTGGCTCTAGGATTGCGGTCGCCGCCCAACACCCAGACTAAATTCTTCCGATTAGCATAACGCTTACCAATCCACTGTCCATAGACAAAAGCATTTTCAGGATTAAATATTTCAGGTCCGACACCCCAACTTTCTTTAAAAACTTTATCTCCCCACGTTGGAAGTAAAGCAATGTAAATACCTTTTTGAGCTGCTAAATCAATAATAAAATCTACATGTTCCCAATATTTTTCATTCATTTCCAATGGATTAATGGACGTTAGTGGCTTTTCACCATAAGCATTTGGCGTATTCAGGCCATCTAATTCAGCTAGTGCTACTGCCTGCACTACATTAAAGCCTTGTTTAGCTCTGGTGGACAAATAATATTCGGCTTCCTCTCGGTTGGTTCTATGGAAAAGTTCCCAAGCTGTATCTGCCATCCAGAAAAAAGGTGTACCATCAGCATGAGCTAAGAATCGTTGGTTTTCGTGCACTTTAATTGGACTTTTTAATTGTGCGTAGCCACTTGTACAAATGAGGAAAGAAAAACATAAAAAAGCTAATTTTTTCATTGTTTAAAGTTGATAGTGAGTAAATCGTTTGTCAAACTAACAAAAATTTAGTAATAAAATAAGAACTGTGGAATAAGAAATTTTTATTTGTTTGAGCCAGCATCAAAAATTCGTCTAAATTAGCCATGCCAATCAGCACAGCACAAGCAAAATTAAACATGAAGATAAAAAGAATATCCGTTGCTGCTTTCTTCTTTGTCAATGGTTTTTTGTACGCCAACTGGACTTCCAGAATACCTGAGTTACAAGCCTTTTTTGAACTTTCCAACTCGCAACTAGGTACTTTGTTGTTTGTTCATGCTGCTGGAGCACTATTTGCCATGCCATTATCCGGCTGGTTGGTGACTAGATTTGGTAGCATGACCATCAATAGAGTTGCGGCAGTTTTATTCTGCATAATTATTAGTTTACTTACCGCCTTCCCAAATGTGTGGATAGCTAGTATATTTTTTTTATTGCTTGGTGCTGCTTCTGGGGCAACTGATATTTCGATGAATGGTCAAGCAGTGTTTGTGGAAAGAGCTTATGCAAAACCTATTATGTCCTCTTTTCATGCTGTTTTTAGCATTGGAATGGCACTAGGCGCTGCTAGTGGTGCATTATTCACTCATTTGAAATGGCTGTTATTTCCTCATCTTTTGTTGGTAGCTATTTTGGGAACTATTGTTGCTATTATTGCTGGATT
This sequence comes from uncultured Saprospiraceae bacterium, assembly GCA_937944245.1. GTDB lineage: Bacteria > Bacteroidota > Bacteroidia > Chitinophagales > Saprospiraceae > JAAUTG01. The sequence goes on from CALDYY010000030.1 coordinate 20,215, forward strand.
CAATTTGATTAACGATACCCCCAGCCTATCGAAACAAAAAGACAGAAAGAAAAAAGGATTGATACTGCCCACAAAGGCGGTTCTACCGCTAGGAATTATTGCCTTTTGTGGCATGACGGGCGAAGGCTCAATGGCGGATTGGTCTGCTCTATTTATGAATAAGGTGGTAGGAACTACTGAATTTTTCGGAGCGATTGCTTTTGGTACTTTTGCCACAGCTATGACTTTGGGTCGCATATTTGGCGATTATTTTACCCAAAAATTAGGTAAACAGAAATTGATGCTATTTGATTGTCTATTGGCAATAAGTGGGCTATTCATAGCTTTATTCTTTGCTTCTACTTATTTTACTTTAGTAGGTTTCTTTTTAGTCGGATTAGGTTTGGCAACTATTGTACCGATTGTGTATTCCACAGCCGGCAACATAAAAGGTGTTGAACCCAGCGTGGGTATTGCTATGGCAACTACTATCGGCTATACAGGATTTTTTGTAGGACCGCCTACTATTGGTTTTTTAGCAGATCATTTTGGATTGAGAATAGCTTTATGCTTCACTTTGGGGCTATTTTTTATGATGCTATTGTTTGTTTTTAACCTTCAAAGAAGAAAAGAAAACTGAGTTAGTATTTAATTTTAAAGTTGTTTACAAAAATAGAAAATTACTGACAAAAAATATCCTTTCAATAGTCAACTTCGATATGCAAACTGCGCCAATTATTGATTTTCATACGCATTCTAAGCGCGAATCCGACCATATTATAGAAGTTATTTCCATACATCCCGGTCTAAAAGAATCCAACACTTGGCATACTTTGGGTTATCACCCTTGGTGGACAACCCAACTGCTGACCGACGTACAATTAGAGCTATTAGCCCATCAATATCGAGAACATCCTAGCTGTTTAGGTATTGGAGAATGTGGTTTGGATAAATTAAAAGGTGTAGAACTTCCGCTACAAGAAGCTATTTTTTGCCAACATATTGAACTTGCCAACCAACTCAAATCCCCTTTAATTGTGCACTGCGTAAGAACTTACGACCGTTTGTTGCTGCTTCACAAAAAGATGGCAACTACCCCTTGGGTCATTCATGGCTACCTGCGCAATCATACGCTTGCACAATCCCTTTTACAGGCAGGTTTTTATCTTTCCGTTGCTCCCGCTGTACGAATTACACCAGTTTTTAAAGAGACCTTAAAGCATTTGCCGCTGCATCAGATTTTTTTAGAAACCGATGGCGATACTTCCTTGAATATATCGCAGCGTTACGCCATTTTTGCAACTTTAAGGGAAATGGAGCAACAACAGCTTCAAGAACAGTTGTTTCAAAATTTTAAGACCTTTTTTGCATGGAAGTACCCAACTGGTTAGAACGCTCGGAACTATTAGTCGGAAAAGACGTGCTGCTACGCCTTCAACAAAGCAATATCCTGTTGGTCGGCTTGGGAGGCGTAGGAAGCTATGCTGGTGAATTTTTAGTGCGAGCAGGCATAGGAAAAATGACTATCATTGACGGCGATGCAGTAGATGCGACCAACAAAAATCGCCAATTGCACGCTTTAAACTCCACTATTGGACAGCCCAAAGCGGTTCTAATGGCAAATCGCTTCTATGACATCAATCCAGACTTACAGCTCACCGCCGTCCAACAATTCATGCAGCCCGAAGATATGCGTGGATTATTAGAAAAAGGCAATTTCAATTTTGTACTCGACTGCATAGATAGTGTTTCTCCCAAGATTTCTCTGCTTGTTTTGGCACATCAACAGCAACTTAACGTCATCAGTTCGATGGGAGCAGGTGGAAAAAAAGACCCTAGCTTGGTGCGCATTGCGGATATTTCTGAAACCAAAAACTGTAAATTGGCATGGCAAATCCGTAAAACCCTTCGCTATCAAGGCGTAGCCAAAGGCATTATTGCTATATATTCCGAAGAACTACATGACAAAGCAACCCTTAAATACACGGACGGTTCAAATTTTAAGAAATCATTTTATGGCACTATTTCTTACATGCCTGCTCTTTTTGGAATCTACATGGCATCAGAAGTGATTCGCCGCCTAGGCGAAGTTTGAGTTAGAAGGAAGTTGTTAATGCTAGCGTTTGAATCTACGCATTATCCAACGCCAAAGCCAGTCTTGTGCCATAATTAATCCTAAATCCCATGCTTTATTGAGCAATAAAGAAACGATACTGCTAGAAGTAGCTAGTCTTTCCTTTTTACTCCTTGTTCCCATCAAATAATTAATGCCCGAAGAAGCTAATTGTGTAATGGTGTTGCTGTTAGAAAAGGCTTTGTCAGCCATAAAATGAGGTAACTCTTGGACAGATGATTGCAGGGCTTCTTGCAGATTTTCTCTACTGATTGCTAGTTGTTTTCTCAATGCTGCTTTGCGCAACGCCAAATCTTCTAATGTTCTTATCGGTTTTGCCATAAACTATCCATTTAATTTCAAAATTAATATATTATCTGCAAATTGCTTGTAGTTCTGCAATTTTCGTAAGTTAATCGCAAGTTGTTTCCTTAGTGCAAACAATTTATTCAATCTTTCATTTCATTGTAGAAAATAGAACCAAAGCTAATTCATGCAAGAACAAATCACAACAGTAACTTTTTTTAAACATCCTACTTTGAGTAGCCGATTATGGGCATTTGCACAGATGGGGATTGGGGGAAAATCGCTTTCTTCTGTAACGGATTTAGCGTTTTTTAAACTAATGGGAACAGGGGCAGGAAAAGGATTTAGTTGGATTCCTGATTTTTCTTCTTATTGCTTACTCGCCATTTGGAAAGATGTAGCCGCAGCAGAATCTTTTTTTCAACATCATCCTTATTTTCAAACTTGGAAGGATAAAACCACAGAACAAATCACAATTTACTTAAAAGCCACCAAAGTAAAAGGGGAATGGGACGCTCGGCAACCTTTTCAAATTATGGAAATGGATGGCGATGCACCAGAAAAGCCAATAGCGGTACTTACTAGAGCAACCATCAATAAAAAAAGATTATTAGAATTTTGGCGCAATGTTCCTCAAACCAGTAGAGCCATTCAGGAAGCAAAAGGCGTGTTGTTTTTAAAAGGTGTAGGCGAATTGCCTTGGGTGCAACAAGCTACCGTAAGTGTGTGGACTAGCAAACAAGCAATGCGCGATTACGCATACGGCAGCAAGGCTCATCGGGAAGTCATCCAGAAAACGTATGCCAGAGGTTGGTATAGTGAAGAAATGTTTGCAGAATTTCAAGTGGTAAATATTGTAGGGAAATGGGAGAGTAAAACAATTATTTAATGCTTCTGATTATCTTTTTGTGCTAAATTGAATTTTAATTCTTGTAACTCTTTGTTGGTCAAGTCTCTCCAAGTACCTACTTTCAAATCATCAAGTAAAATATTCATAATGCGAATGCGTTTTAACGTTACTACTTTATAATCTAAGTATTCACACATTCTTCTAATTTGCCGATTTAAACCTTGCGTTAGGATAATTTTAAATATAAATTTTCCTTTTTGTTCTATCACACAAGGCTTTGTCATTGTGCCTAAAATAGGTAAACCTTTACTCATTTTTTGAATAAAAATTGGTGTAATTGGGCGATCTACTTTTACAATATATTCTTTTTCATTATTGTTTTCTACTCTTAAAATTTCATTAACAATATCGCCATCATTGGTCAATAAAATCAAGCCTGACGAGGCTTTATCTAATCTACCAATAGGAAAAATACGTTGCGGATGGTTCACAAAATCTATAATATTATCTCTGTCTTTTAGGTCGGTAGTGCAAGTAATGCCTGGTGGTTTATTCAAAGCAACATAGACTAATTTAGGTGAATTTCTAAGGGCTTTCCCATCAATAGTTACTTTATCTTTTTCAAAAACGCGATTACCTTTTTGCGCTACTTGCCCATTGATAGCCACTCTTCCAGCTTCTATCCATTGGTCAGCTTCTCGCCTTGAGCAAATACCTGTACTACTGATGTATTTGTTTAAACTAATAGAATTGTCTTCCATATTTTCATTAATATAGGGTTAATTCATTGATTAATAACAAATTAACTCCATTACATTATTCTATTTCTATGGTCATTGTTGCCTTGCCCGCACCTTTGGTCAAAAGAACATTATATTTTCCTTTGGGCAGATAATATTTGCCATCTTTTGCTTTTTCTAATTTTACCTCGTTATTTGCTGTTTTATCCAATTCTTTTTGAAAGGCAACTACTTGTTTTTCTTGAATAGTCAAGTCATAAGTGGCATAGTTTAAGCCTTTTTTCCCGTTATATTTCCAAGTCGCCAAGACTAAATCTTTATTTTTCTCGTGTGATAATGCCATTGTTATTTCTCCTGAACTGTTTGTATAGAAAGGTAATACCACTTCTGGCGTATTAGTTTCCATCCAAACAGCAGGTGTATTACCCCAGTTATTACTAAATCTTACCTTATTTGGTGCAAAAGCCATTATACTTTTTTCAAGCACATTTGGTGTTAACTGCTGCAATTCTTTCACAGTAGCTTTATAAATTGAGCGACCATGTGTTCCTACCAGCATTTCTTTTGCCGTTGGATGAATAACAATATCATGTACAGCAACTGCGGGCAGGTTTTTATTCATTGCCATAAACTGCGCTCCACCATTCAAAGAAACATAAACGCCATGGTCTGTTCCTACATATAAAATGTTGGCATTGCTTGGGTCTTCTTTGATGACATTGACTGGCTCTACTGGTAAATCAGTGCCTATTGCTTGCCAAATTTTACCATAATTTGTTGATTTATAAACCATTGACTCGAAATTATCCCAACGGTAGGCATTTAAAGCTACATAAACAGTAGCTTCATCGTGTTGTGAAGCCTGTATTCTAGCAACCCACATTTGCTCAGGCAAACCTTCACTGATGTTTATCCAACTATTGCCACCATCTTTTGAAAGGTGTACCAATCCATCATCTGAACCCACATAAAGCAAACCAAATTTCAGCGGCGATTCATGAATAGTCGTTAATGTAGAAAACGCAACATCCCCCTTACGACCGCCTGTGGTCAAGTCATCAGAAATAGCTTCAAAATCATCGCCTTTATTGAAGGAGCGATGCACTTTATTCGACCCCATGTAGAGAATATCTTGATTATGAGTGGAAAGGTGAATTGGTGTTTGCCAGTTCCAACGCAATGGACGCTCACCCAGTTTATGCTTAGGCGTAATGAACTTTCGTTGTCCTGTTGCGGTATTGATTCTGAAATAGTTACCAAATTGAAACCCTGTGTAAACCGTCGTATTTGTTCTTGTATCAATAGCTACTTGCATTCCATCGCCGCCCATCAGTCGCTTGTAAGGATACTGCCCATCCGCTTGCCATCTTGTGCTAGCTTTGTAGGTACTTGAACCCATCCAAACGCCGTTGTCTTGCAGACCACCATAAACATTATAAGGCGTGGCATTGTCCACAGCGATATAATAAAACTGCCCTACTGCAGGTCTGTTGCACATAATCCAGTTTTTCCCGTCGTCGTAAGAAATGTTTACGCCACCATCATTACCCAGAATAAGGTGTCCTGCTCGCTTAGGGTTTGCCCAAAGCGCATGGTGGTCGGCGTGTACATTGTCATCGTCAATAGAAATCCAAGTTTTGCCACCATCATCGGAGCGTAATACAGGGACACCCATGATATAAATTTTGTTGACATCCAGTGGATTAATTCTAATTTGCCCAAAGTAATAGCCATAAGAGTTATAAACAAAATCCAAATACTGGTCATGCGTTTTTGTCCATGTTTTACCCTCATCGTCAGAGCGATAGACTTCTGCACCAATTACAGGAGTATCAAAAAGCAAAGAATTGGCATCTTCCAGATATTCTACTAATGCAATAGGCAGTATTTTATCCGTTTTCACCATATCTGTTACCTTTTCAACAGTATATTCTTTGGGGAAATTATTTTTTTCAAGATACTGTTTTACTTCCTTTTCTTCGATTTTCAAAAAATCCTGTTTGCTCATTTTGCGGAGCATATTTTTAGTCAATCCTTCCTCTTTTTTGTCTTCTTCTGCTCGTCTGAAATAATTATCCAAAATAGCATAAAGCACTGTTTTTCCATCTTTTACAGCAATATCCAAACCAATTCTACCAACACCCTCCCCTACTGGAAATCCACTTTTACCGTTGGTGAGTAATTGCCATGTTTTGCCACCATCTATACTTTTGTGAATGCCTGAGCCATTACCCGATTCTGTAAAATCCCATGCTCGGCGTGTGCGCTCCCAGGTAGTAGCGTAAAGCGTATTGGCATTAGTTGGGTCTATCACAAGGTCAACAGCACCTGCATCATCATTTACGTAAAGTGTTTTTGTCCAAGTGTTGCCACCATCTGTTGTTTTATAAACTCCTCTTTCTGCATTTGAAGAATATAAATGCCCTAGTGCTGCTACCCAAATAATATTCGGATTTGTGGGATGAAGAATTATTCTACCGATATGATGACTTTCTTCTAATCCTTTGTATTGCCATGTTTTTCCACTATCGGTACTTTTAAAAATGCCTACACCAGCATAAGAGGAACGGCTAGAATTTGCTTCGCCAGTACCTACCCAAATTATATTCTCTGACCAGTTAACAGCAATATCGCCAACGGTCATTACCATTTCTTGGTCAAATAATGGCGTGAACGTAATGCCATTGTTGTCTGTTTTCCATACCCCTCCGGAAGCATAAGCAACGTAAAAATGAGAAGGATCGTCAGGTGAAACATCAATATCCACTACCCTTCCAGAAAATACAGAAGGACCAATATTCTGAAATGGCACTTCATTCACAATGGATTGTTCTACTAATGTTTTTCTTTGTGCAAAGTGCTTGATGCGTTCCTCTGCCGATGTGAAGGAAGGTTGAGCAATTATAGTTATCGCCCAAAATGATAAAAGTAAACTATAAAATATTCTCATGTTGAATGATTGTACTTGAAAAATCGTCTTTCCTTTTGATATCCTAACAAAAGTAAGGATTTATGCATAAACTAGACTATACCTTTAATAAAGACGCTTGATAAAAATATCAAATTACTGCATGACCATGATGTATCGTTTTAAAAGTACAACGTTTTATAATGAGTTTGCGTTATGTTACTGCAAGTTACCAAATTATACTTTTTTACTTTGAAATAAAAAACTACTTAACCATCAATATGAGATACCAAATTTTTTTTTGTTTCCCAATAATAATCTTATTTGTGCAGTGCGTGCAAAATGTAGAAAACGCCATTGAAGTAGCAGATGAGGAAGGACATATTATAGAAAAATATCAAATTCAACTACCTGACAGTATAAAAAATGGAACTTATAATCGCTATGACACCGAAGGTAAACTAATGGTTAGTGCCAATTATGTAGCAGGTAAATTGCAAGGAGAACGTCGCATATACTACCCAAGTGGAAAGGTCGAAGTGATAGAGCATTATGAAAATGACTTACATCACGGATTGTATCAAGTGTTTTATGAAAATGGAAATATAAAATTACAAGGGCAATATGTGGAAGGGAAAATGGAAGGGGAATGGCAAGGTTTTTATGAAGATGCAACCTTAAAAGAAAAAGTTACTTTCAAAGAAAATCAAGAAAATGGCTCCTTTACAGAGTTTCATCCTAATGGAAAGATAAAAGCCAAAGGCATATATTTGGAAGGTGATAATGAAGATGGGTTACTTGAACTTTTTGATGAATACGGCGATTTGGAGCGAACGATGCAATGCAAAAAGGGACGCTGTCAAACGACTTGGACAAGAATGAAAACATGAGTCAGCAAAAAAATAAGATATGGATGAGTTTGATAGTATTTGATAATAAATGTTCATTTTTCATTGTTGAGTTTTACTCGAAATACCACTATTCCCGATAGCTTATATTCCAAACAAAACTCAACAATGAACATTTATTATCAAACCTATGCTATTTTATAAAAATCCTTGTACCATTTTATAAAATGACCAATTCCTTCTTTTACAGAAGTATTTGGTTGATAGCCAAATTCATCAATTAAGCTCTGAACATCAGCATAGGTTTGCTCTACATCACTTGGCTCCATTGGTAGAAATTCTTTTTTGGCAGTTATGCCAAGCTCTTCTTCAATGGCGGTTATAAAATCCATGAGTGGCACTGGAGCATTGTTACCGATGTTGTATAAACGATATGGCGTTTTCAAGTCTTGGTGTGGTGGACGATCCAGCACTTTTATTACGCCCTCCACAATGTCATCAATATATGTAAAATCGCGTGCCATTTTTCCATAATTGAATATTTTTATAGGCTTACCTTTTAAAATGGCTTCTGTAAAAAGAAAATATGCCATATCAGGTCGCCCCCAAGGACCATAAACCGTGAAAAAACGCAGTCCTGTGGTGGGCATGTTAAAAAGATAGCTATATGTATGCGCCATTAATTCATTGCTTTTTTTGGTAGCCGCATATAAAGAAATCGGGCGATCCACATTATCCTCCACAGAGAAAGGAATTTTTGTATTCGCTCCGTAAACACTCGAACTACTAGCATACACTAAATGTTTTACAGGATGTGTGCGACAAGCCTCTAGCACATTGGTAAATGCCAATATATTGCTCTGAATATAAGCCTGAGGGTTCTCAATGCTATACCGAACGCCTGCTTGCGCTGCCAGATGAATGACTGCATCAAAACGTTGTTCTTGAAAGAGTAAACTCACTCTGTACGCATCCTCTAAATTCATTCGCACAAAGGTATAATTAGGGTGAATACTACTCTGAATCAATTTGTTATATTGAATATCTTCGATGGCAATACCCGCAGCTTCCAATCGCGCAAATTTTAAATTTAGGTTGTAATAGTCGTTAATACGGTCTAGTCCTATGACTTCATCGCCTCGTTCTACCAAACTTCTAGCAATATGAAAACCAATAAATCCTGCTGTTCCTGTAACAAGTATTTTCATTTGTACGGTACATTTATCTAGCAAAACTGATAGAAAAAAGAGAGGATTACAACTATTGGACAAAAAAATCGTGTAAACCTCATTAAATCCAGATAGCTTTTTCATATTTTTTGGGAACTCATATAATAAAATTCGTTAAATTTTTATTTTTGCTTATATTTGAATAGCAAAACAGTAACGTATTTCGATGTATGTTGCATTACCGATTTAAGTAAAGAAAATTGCCATGCTTACAAAAAGTTATTACACCGCACCATGGTCTATGCTGTTGTTGCTTAGTGCCTGTTTTTCGCTTGATGCGCAAATCGTTAATTATGAATTGGTGAATAGTAGAGAAGAGCGTTTTTCTACTAGAGGGGTAAAAGATATTCCTGCAGAGGTAATTTACCAATTCAAACACGATGCTGCACGTTTAGCATTGAGAAGTTTAGGCGACCCAAATCATCAACCTGTTGCTATTCCAGAGCAACTCATTCAATCTTATTTTGATGTTCTTCTTACTATTTACATTAATAACGATGTTGCAAAAAGTATTGCTAATTGTAAAGTCCATACCTCTTCTACACCTTCCACTGACTACATGAAAGTTATTTACGAACGAACAATAGATTGGGCAAGCCCTTTAAGAAAAGGAATTACAACAACGGATAGCAGAAGAATTAACAGTTTAATTGAAGAGCATGAACTTATTATAGAAAGCAGTCAATATTTTGATGCACGTAGAGATGCTATTGTCATTAGAGCCACGAATCCTATTAACATGGCAGCTATTGCTAATGAATTTTATAATATTGAAGGCGTGGAACAAATTGATTTAGGGTACGATAGAAACAAAAATACAGATGTTTCTATTCAGGCTATAGATAAAGGCTGGGAGGTTCGTTATGCTGTTTCTTTCAAGGAAGAACAAAGTATCCAGCAACACTATTGGTTTTACGAAGTTAGTCGTAGTGGTAAAGTAACACTTCGTTCTGAAGGAGGCGCGCCAATACCAGAGTATATGTCATGTTACTAAACCAATTCTATTCCGTCACATCTATAACTTCTACTTGAATTACAGCTTTGCTGTTGCCGTTAAAATGAGCAAAAGCAACTACTTCACAGTTGGTAGCTACCCAAGTTGGAGGTATCACAAATTCAAAATTGCGTTCAATAAATTGACTAATCGCCAATTTTTCACCTAGTGGCAGCCCAGCAGAAGGCGTAAACATATACCTCAAAACATGATTATGCTCATAGTTTTCAATCAGTCCATTAAAATCCAGTTGGGCATCTATTACCTTATTCTCCAGTAACATCACACTTAAAGCAACAGGGGTATTGATAGAACGATTGGCAAGCAAATTTACCTTTACTTTTAACAACCTATTGGTATCGTCATATTGACCAATTAGGTTTAATGCAACACTGGGTGCTTCTTCTAGTACACGCTGAATCAAACCTGCCCAAGCCGTTTGCCCCTGTTGCAAACGATTAGTATTTTGAGGAGGCGTTCTATTCACTACTGCGGATGGATACCCCAAAGGTCTGCCGAGTAATTCTAGTAAGTCATCACCAGCATCTGTTCTAAAATCGTAAGCACTTTGCGGTAGTGGAATGGCAAAACTTCCAGAAGAATGAACAGAAACCGCTATTAAATTTTTACCAAATCGAACTTTTAAGTTTTCAATTTCCGCTGCCCCGTCAGGACAATTCGGGCAACGCACCCCTGTAAATTCTTCAATTAGTACCTTTCGTTCTCCCAATTCTTGAGGACCAAGTGGCGGTATAATTGGCTCATTTTCAGTGCAAGCAATCAATAAACATATTAGTATAATGAAGCTAAATACTGTGTTTTTCATCATAGCTTAAATTTATAATATCAAAATTGGGTATCAACGGTAAATCTTATTCCCGAAAAAGCAGGCTCCAGTCGGCAAATGCCACCAGAACAAACCACGCCTTCCACCTGCTTAATATAACTTAACGAAAAGCGATTAACATTTTTTGTGTAGAATACATCCAATCTAGGAAAATGAATAGATTTAGCCGTTTTTTTAGGGTCAATGTTATACATATCCGAAATGGTGAACGTCCATGTCGGAGCAAGGCTAAACTCCAATAATCCAAACAACCAACTGCCAAAATCTTGTTCGGTTTTCATATATTGTAGCTCAGCTCGCCAAGATTTCTTTCTATCCACTTTATATTGAAATTCAGCAAAAGGCGTAACCGTTGATAATAAAGGCACATTGGGTTTGCCTTCGTAGCGTTCTTGATTGTATTGTTGCAACTGCAAACCAGTTGTCAATGTCCATTTTCTTTCGTAGCGATAGGTAATGGTAGTGTATAATTCCTGATAAAGCCGAGTGTCATTAAGGTCATCAATGGTAGAGGCGTTAACGTGAAAT
>CALDYY010000031.1 GCA_937944245.1 uncultured Saprospiraceae bacterium
GTGGATGAGCGAGATATAAGCAAAATTGAAATTAACCAAAAAGTGTTAATTCGCCTAGACGCTCAAAAAGAGGAGCTATTTGAAGGCATTATCACCAAAATTGCACCTAAAGTAGAGTCAAGAACACAAACTTTTGTGGTAGAAAGTCGCTTCACTAAAGCACCTACTCGTCTGTACATGGGACTTTCAGGGGAAGCCAATATTATTATTGCCCAAAAACAACAAGCGTTGACTATTCCACTAGCATATCTGACAAATGGCAATACGGTATTAACGAAGAAAGGAGAAATTCCTGTAAAAACTGGTTTGCGTAGTTTGGATAAAGTAGAAGTGCTTTCAGCACTGGATACTGCCACGATTATTTTAAAACCTCAATAATATGAACACTCGTGTTTTATTTAGTATTGCAAGAACACATCTGGTTTCGCGCATTAAGCAATCTTCTATCGCTGCTTTGGGCGTTACTTTTGGCATCGGCACATTCATTACCTTGATGAGTTTTATGACGGGTTTGAATAGCCTTTTAGATAATTTAGTGTTGGATAGAACTCCACACATTCGATTATACAATGAAATAAAAGCCTCTGATAAGCAACCGATTGATTTGTACGAATCTGCTAATGATGCCCTAAAAGTGGTGCATTCTATCAAACCGCGCCAATCCAAAACAGAAATTAAAGATGCTTTGCCCATACTAGAAACGTTGCGAAAAAATCCTGATGTGTTAGGTGCTGTACCTCAAGTGAATGCGCAAGCATTTTTAGTAGCAGGTGCTATTGAAATTAATGGTCGCGTGAATGGCATTGACCCAATGGAGGAAGACCGTTTGTTCAATTTAGGAAATTACATTGTCGAAGGGTCAATAGAGGATTTAGCCAACAATTCTAGTGGTATCATTATGGGAATTGGTGCGGCGCAAAAAATGTCTTTACAAGTAGGTGATAGGGTACAATTAGCTACTGCTAGAGGTGATGTTTTTTTCCTGAAAATTGTAGGGCTTTTTCAAAGCGGTATTGCAGATTTGGATAATGTGCAGAGCTATACCCACCTAAAAACAGCACAGATGCTACTTGGAAGGAGTAGTAGCTATATCACTGACATCAATATGAAATTGCATGACGTTGCGCAGGCAAGTAATCTAGCAAAGATGTTTGCCCAGCAATATCAAGTATCTGCTATTGACATTAATCAGGCAAATGCTCAATTTGAAGCAGGTTCTTACATCCGAAATTTAATCACCTATGCTGTCTCTATCACTTTATTGATTGTGGCTGGCTTTGGTATTTACAACATACTAAATATGTTGATTTACGAAAAAATGAACGACATTGCTATCTTGAAAGCTACTGGTTTTACGGGTAGCGATGTACGCAATATTTTCATTATTCAAGCCATGTTAATTGGTTTGGTTGGTGGTATTATTGGCTTAATTATAGGTTTTGGATTCTCGGTGCTTATTGATAGAACACCTTTTGAAACGCCTGCTTTACCCACTATTAAGACTTTTCCAGTCAATTTTGATCCATCGTTTTATGTCATCGGTATTGTTTTTGCTTTGATTGCTACTTTTTTTGCGGGTTATTTACCTGCCAGAAAAGCAGAACGCATTGACCCTGTTGATATTATTCGAGGTCAATAATCAATAAAAGAAATTTTCTATGCCTATTATTTTAGAAGCAAAGCATATTAATAAATATTTCCGAAAACCTGTGGAATTTCAGGTGCTGAAGGATATTTCCTTTCAAGTGCAGCAAGGGGAATTTGTGTCCATCATGGGTAAATCAGGTTGTGGGAAATCTACTTTGCTTTACATCCTTTCCACAATGGATACGGATTATGACGGCGAACTTTATCTGAATGGTGATTTATTAACCCATCAGCATCCTAATTATTTGGCTAAAGCAAGGAGCGAACATATTGGCTTTGTCTTTCAATTTCACTATTTGCTGCCTGAGTTTACGGTGCTAGAAAATGTGATGCTTCCTGCTAAAAAATTAGCGCGAAAATCTAAGCAAGAGATTGAACATGATGCTATGGAGAAGCTGCGTTTGTTGGGTATTGAGCCTTTAGCGGACAAACTTTCCTATCGCATTTCAGGGGGTGAAAAGCAGCGAGTAGCTATTGCTAGGGCATTAATTAATAACCCAAACATTATAATGGGCGATGAACCCACAGGCAATTTGGATAGCAAGAACTCAGAAAACGTATTTAATATTTTTCAGCAACTCTGTAAGGAGCAGCAACTTTCCTTACTTATCGTGACACACGACCCCGATTTTGCTGCTAAAACAGACCGCACCATAGAAATGGCAGATGGAAAAATCATCAAGCAATAATTTTTCCATCTAATATTTCATCACTATATTTTTTTCTTCTGTAAAAAAGGCAAGAGAGGCTTTACCGCCGTCGGCTGAAAAGTTGGTGTGAATTAATCCTCCTGATGTTAGGTTTTGATGGGGTGTTAACCATGAATTTACCCAGACTGTTCTGGCTCTAAGTTGTCTTGCAGTTTGGCTAGCTTTACTCAAATCTTTTGTCCAAATAGAGGCAGAAAGTCCATATTGAGTTGAATTTGCCAAAGCTACGACTTCCTCCAATGTATCAAATACTTGAAGGCTGACAATTGGTCCGAAGA
>CALDYY010000032.1 GCA_937944245.1 uncultured Saprospiraceae bacterium
GGTCATGAAATTCCCTTATGACTTCGTTATTGAGGGACGCGAAAACGACGAAACGTTCCCAGCAGCATCAACTATCAATGACATCTTGACAAACAATGGCTGCGACGACTGGGGCTTGAACGTAACAGAATCTGAATTTCGCACACCAACAGGCGCATTTTCTATCGTGAGAGAATATCATTTGATTAATTTCTGCACTTGGAATCCATCAAATACAGAAATTGCTATCGTGGAGCGTCCTGAAGACTTGATTTTACAAAACTTAGTACGCGATTATAGAGTGTCCTTGAGATACAGAGACCAACGCACGGTCGCTTTAGATGCAAATGGCAACGTACAGCTTGACGCTAACGGCAACGCCATTGTCCTCAACGATACACAGCCAGATGGCATCAACGATATTAACGATGGAAACGAAAATGATGATTTTTCACCAGTTGCTAATAGTGTTGGCAAAAATGACCGAACTGCGCTGAACAAATCGTTACTGTTCAACTACGCAAGTCCAAACACTTTATATCGCAATGCTAATACAGATAGAACAGCACTTGCACCAATTAAAATTCCGTTCACAGCAGACCAGTTGAGAAGAGTAAACGACATTAGAGAAGCAACAGATTTTGACTTATACGATGTAACAAGATTGCCTTTCGATGGAGATTTCGTGATACTTGACAACTTCGACCAAGCACCTAAAGGCGTGAGGACATTTAATGAAACTTCTCAATTCAGTGGTGATTTGGAAACTTATGTAAGCGCACAACACTACGGCAATATCATCTATCGCCAAATATTGAGAATCATTGACCCAACGCCGCCAGTGATTACCGCAGGTGAACTAGATGTGTTCTGTGCAAAAGAAGATTGCGAAGGTAGTATCGTGTTTACCTTCACCGCACTGGACAACTGTGGTAGCGTAAATTGCCAATATCGAGTACGCGGTGATATAAATGGCAATAATGGCTTCCAATTTGACTTAGGGCAGGATCGCTTTGGTAGATTAATTGACCTTGGCAATGGCAGCTTCCGAATTGAAGGCAAATACCCAATCGGGACACATGAAATCGAAATTGTGGCTAGAGATGGTTCAGGTAATATTTCTAAGTTCAAATTTACTTTTGACATCAAAGATTGCGAAGCGCCTGTGGCAAAATGTGTACTTGGCTTAGCGATTGATTTAATGCACAATGGCAAAGTATCCATTCCTGTTGAGTGGTTCAACAAAGGTAGCTACGATAAATGCTCTGGCGAAGTGAAACTAACCTATGCCAACCCAGCTATCTATCCAGATTCTACAGTACGCACTTTCAACTGTAATAAAGGAGAACTTGGTTTGATAGGGGTAACGCTTTGGGTAAGCGATAAATTTGGTAACACTTCTTTCTGTGAAACATTTGTCAACATTCAGAACAATCCACAAAATGGAACACAACCCGACCTTTGCCCAACACCAGGTGCAAGTATCGGCGGTAGTGTTGCGACGGAAGATGGCAAAAGCGTAGAAGATGTAGCAATTAATCTTTCTGGTAATGCGTTTAGCACTTTCTTGAGCGACGCCAACGGCACATATCGCTTCAATGGCTTGGCAGAAGGCTACGACTATACTATCACGCCACACAAAGACGACGACGTGATGAACGGCATCAGCACTTTCGATTTATTGATACTTTCCAAGCATATCTTGGGTACAACAGTGTTGACTTCGCCTTATCAGTTGATTGCAGCAGATGTAAACAACTCTGGCACTATCACTACTTTCGATATGGTAGAATTGCGTAAACTGATTTTGGGTATTTCCACGCAATTCCCGAACAACACGGCTTGGAGATTCATTCCGAAGAATTATCAATTCAAAAATCTAGCCAATCCATTGTCAGAGGATTTCCCTGAGGTGTTAAACTTCAACGACTTAACGATTGATGAATTGAACGCCAATTTTATCGCTATCAAAATAGGGGATTTAAACGGTTCGGCAACAGCCAATAGCAACAGCGAAGTAGAAAACAGAACGAGCAATGAGCGCAATGCCTTTGCATTCCGT
The DNA here is from genome assembly GCA_937944245.1 of uncultured Saprospiraceae bacterium. GTDB lineage: Bacteria > Bacteroidota > Bacteroidia > Chitinophagales > Saprospiraceae > JAAUTG01. The sequence goes on from CALDYY010000032.1 coordinate 2,042, forward strand.
GCGAAAGACCAACAACTCGAAGCGGGTCAAACCACTTGGGTTGCCTTCACCGCAGCAGCAGCAGAAGCCTTCCAATTCACGATGGAATTTAAAGGCATAGAGCTACTCGAAGTGAAAGGGGGCGTAGTACCAGCAGAACACTTTGGCATCTTTAATCAGGCAATAACAACATCTTGGAATACAACTGCGACTAATACTCATCAGCCTAACCACGAGTTAGGGACAGACAACGAAATTATGTTCAGTCTGTTGGTGCGTGCTACTGAGCGCATCCGTCTAAGCGAGGCGTTGGCGATAACATCGTCCATCACTAAAGCGGAAAGCTACGCAAACGATGCGATGCAATCAGTGGCACTCCACTTTGAACCACTAGCAGGGTTTGAAATGGCGCAAAATTCACCGAATCCATTCCAAGCGTCAACAACGATAAACATTACATCGCCAGAAGCACAAGTCGCCACGCTCAAAATACATGACCTTAACGGCAGAGTGCTAAAAGTGATGCGTTTGCAACTAGAAGCAGGCTACAACGAAGTACAAGTAACGAGCGAACAACTGCCTAAAGGCATCCTCTACTACACTTTGGAAACAAGCCAATTCAAGCAAACCCGTAAAATGGCTGTACTTTAATTATAGATAGCACTGCTAGTTAATGAATCCGCCTGCTTTGGCTGGCGGACGTGCAGCAAGCATTAGAGGGGAAATATACTAGTGGTCATGCTAATCGGTGGTGCGAGTGAAAGCTCGCACCACTTCTTTTGTTACGGAGCGTTGGGTTATTGAGATGTTTTATATTCCGAAAGTTTCTCTTTCCTAAAAATATTTTCATCTACTGACTTCACCGACAAAAATAATAATGGCGTAGTTGACGTTACCAATACATCTAGTAATGAAATCCTTTCAGAAAAGCACTATTATGCCTTTGGTATGGCATTCGGTGGGAATGTATGGATGAATGATGCAATAGTGTAGAACGATGTTTGGAAGTATCGGGTGTAGTAATTAAAAGGCAAAACAATAAGCGTATCCGTAGTGTTTTTTTACTATAAATAATAAAGCTATTTGGTATGGCAATAACAATTGAGCGGAACGAGAAGGGTATTCAAATTACAATACCATCCACTATAAATCCCATAGAATTACAACATGCACTGAGCTATTTCAAGTTTATAGATATTGTGGATAGAAGTAAAGCGACGCAGGAAGACATCAACCATCTTGCCAAATCTGTTAAGTCCGCTATGTCTAAAGAAATAATCGAAAAACTAAAGCAGTTGGAAGAATTTAAAGATTTATAACCCTCTTATTTAAATAGTAATGGACATTTACATTATAGATGCAAACCTCATTTTTTCATCTATTTTAAATATAGATAGTGGAATAGCAAGATTTATACAAAATGTTGAATACCATAAGGTCAAGCTATATGCGCCAGAGTTACTTAAAGTTGAAATAGCGCATCATCACGACGATATATTGAAAGCTACTGGCTTATCTTCAAGGGAAATCAACTATGTAAAAGATAAAATATATGGATACATCCAATTTATTGACGATCAAATTATCCCATTTGAAGAATATGTAAAAGCCATGAGAATTGTAAGGGATATCGATCCAGATGATGTCACATTTATTGCTTTAAGTAATTATCTTAGTGAAACGCTTTGGACAGGCGACGCTAAACTATACCACGGGCTAAAAGCAAAAGGATATACTAAAGTCGTTAATTATCAAGATATTAAGAAAATTTATAATATTACAGATTGACTAATGACTAAGCTAATAATATTACTCATCATATTATTAGTTTTTTCTTTATGCAATAGATGCGGAGAAAGCATGCCCCCCTATTCCTTTGTCTAAGTAAACTAGGTAAAAGAGTTATCATATGGTGATAAAGTAAGATTAGACAATAATAAGATATTGACTTTCACAGAAGATACTACGAAATAATTTTTGACAGAATGTGAGCAAAAAAATAGAATTTCAGTACGATGCGAGAGATTGGTAGCCTAGGACGGTCAATACGTGCAGCACCACAGAGGCGATGCGCATAGAGTACGCCCTCCGCGACCACTTGGGCAATACCAGAATAACTTT
>CALDYY010000033.1 GCA_937944245.1 uncultured Saprospiraceae bacterium
AGCAATGTTGTACCAATTTTTATACGATTTCATGAATATTGTTTTTCCCAATATTAATTTTGGAAGAGCAAAAGTAATAAATTATATAGCATCTGAACGATGCTTCGCTACTAAGGATTTTTCTTAGCGGTTAATTTTTTAGATAATCCTGATAAGTAGATGAGCAAACAACTAATCTTGGTGTGAAAATACAATTTAATGAGAAGGTGAAAATACTCAATAAGTATTAATTGCATAGTTTTGAAACATGCAATGCAGAACAAAAAATTCTGTTTTTCTTAAGTTTTGGCGAGTGGTCGTGCAACGGTAATTTGCTATAACTTTTACCCTCTGTTTTTTTTGTTATCATTTATATCTAACAAAACTCCATTAGGTGGCAAATACTGCTTACAATACCTCCCTTGAAAGAGACGGTAACTTACTATCATGGCAATTATATACTTTAACCGATTGTGTTTATGGCTAATAACGAACTTACTACCACAAAAATAGTAATTCTTATTGAATCTATCAAAGTTAAAAGGAAAGCACAGTCAAATTTTATTAAAAAAATTTTTATTCTCCCGTTAATCAGCAACTTATACTCTTATTAAAGTTTTAAAGAAAAAAATTAAACAGCAGTGCTTACTATTTAGTATGATAACTCAGCAAATCCTGAAGTTGCAAATGTCCTTCATAAATGGCTTTGCCAATAATAGCTCCGAAACAGCCCATTTCACGAAGCTCGTAAATATCTTGAAGCGTTGTAATGCCTCCACTAGCGATGAGCTTTAGTGCTGGGAAGGTTGCACGCAGATTTTGGTATAAGGCTAAGGCTGTTCCTTGCAGCAGACCATCTTTTGAAACATCCGTACAAATAGCATATTGTATGCCCTGTTGTATATAATTTTCTAAGAACGGTATTAAATCTAGTTCGCTTTGTTCCTGCCAACCACTGATAGCAATTTTTCCTGCTTTCACGTCAGCTCCTAAAATAATTTTTTCATTACCAAATTTTTCTAGCCATTCCAAAAAAATATCAGGCTGTTTCACGGCAATCGTACCACCTGTAATTTGTTTTGCACCACATTCAAAAGCAATACGCAAATCCTCCTCTTGCTTTAGACCACCGCCAAAATCAATCCACAAATTAGTATTCCTAGCAATGCGCTCCAAAACTTTGTAGTTGACAATATGCTGTGCTTTTGCCCCATCCAGGTCCACTAAATGCAAGCGTTGCACACCCACATCTTCAAATTGCTTTGCCACTTCGAGTGGGTCTTCATTATAGACCTTTTTTTGCTGATAATCGCCTTGTGTCAATCGTACACATTTGCCGTCAATTATATCAATCGCTGGAATAATCTGCATTTCTTTTATTTTGATTACTGCGTTTTTAGGAGTTAGGTATTGGGGTTTAGCTATTAATTAGGTTGTTGGATATTAGGTTCTACGCTAATACCCAACCCACGACTAATATGCTTTGGCAAACAAAACACGCTTATTAGAAGGTTCACCTGTAAGTACATCTTTGCCTTTTTCTGCTTTTGCATCTAAAGGGATGCAACGAATGGTGGCTTTCGTTAATTCCTTAATTTTTTCCTCTGTTTCAGCCGTGCCGTCCCAATGTGCGGAAACAAACCCACCTTTATCGTTCAACACCTCCTCAAAAGTTTTGAAGTCATTGACTTCTGTAATATGCTCATCTCGGAATGTCTTAGCTCGGTTGAATAAATTTTGCTGAATATCTTCTAACAACTGCTCGATATGTGCCACTGCACCGTCCAAAGAAATGCTTTCCTTTTCCTTTGTATCGCGACGAGCAACTTCTACTACTCCGTTCTCCAAGTCGCGCTTGCCAATACCAATGCGTACTGGGATACCATTTAATTCATGCTCCGCAAATTTAAAACCAGGACGATTTTTAGGGTCAATGTCATACTTTACAGAAATACCTTTGCTGCGCAAAGCTTTTATGATTTTCTCAGCAGCCTCATCAATCATAGCTTCTGGCTTTGGTATCGGTACAATCACCACTTGGGTAGGTGCTAATTTAGGAGGCATCACCAAACCGTCATCATCAGAGTGGGTCATAATTAAACCACCAATTAGTCGTGTAGAAACACCCCACGAAGTTGCCCAAACATATTCTTCCTTATTGTTTTCGTTCATAAATTTTACATCGAAGGCTTTGGCAAAGTTTTGCCCTAAAAAATGCGATGTTCCTGCTTGTAGTGCTTTGCCATCCTGCATAAGTGCCTCAATAGTGTAGGTTTCATCTGCACCTGCAAAACGCTCACTTTCTGTTTTTACCCCCTTAATAACAGGCATTGCCATCCAATTTTCGACAAAATCGGCATATACGCCTTGCATTTTTTCTGCTTCTTCAATCGCTTCTGCTTTAGTAGCATGGGCAGTGTGCCCTTCTTGCCAAAGAAACTCTGCCGTTCTCAAAAACAAACGCGTTCGCATTTCCCAACGCACTACATTTGCCCATTGGTTGATGAGTAAAGGCAAATCTCGATAGGATTGAATCCAATTTTTATAGGTACTCCAAATGATTGCCTCCGAAGTTGGACGCACCACCAATTCTTCTTCTAACTTTGCTTCAGGGTCAACGATAAGTTTTCCCCTATTGTTGGGGTCATTTTTTAAGCGATAGTGCGTAACTATGGCACACTCTTTCGCAAAACCTTCTGCATTTTTTTCTTCCGCCTCGAATAAACTTTTGGGTACAAAAAGTGGAAAGTAAGCATTGACATGCCCTGTTTCTTTGAACATCTTATCCAACTGGTCTTTCATGTTTTCCCAAATAGCAAAGCCATGAGGCTTGATGACCATACACCCTCGAACGGAAGAGTTTTCTGCTAAGTTTGCTTTTTTAATGATGTCAATATACCATTGAGAATAATCTTCACTTCGAGCAACAATTCCTTTCGCCATTGTAATTTTTTATTTATCAGTTCGTTTAACAGTCAAAATATCCTTTTCTAAAATTGATTTATGCTAAAATAGGTCATTCACCTGAAATTAATTTTGCTGTGATTGGTTCTACCAACTGTTTTACAGAAAATACACCAAATATTTTTTTATTTTGGTAGAAAATAATAACCATTTATTGGTTTATGTCGTTACCTTGTAAATAATTAAGGAAGCATTTAACAAACGTTAAGATTTATTTGTATTATATTTAACAGTATTAAAACGCACTTTAATGTTACCTTAACTACAAATTACCATCAAAAGTAATAAATTAGTGCTTGTAATATAGAAAGATAATTTTTTAAATAAAAGAGTAAAATTTTTAGCCATGAAAAAGTATAGTATTCTAAGTTTAATTATGTTCCTAGCAATAGGTATTTCATGGGCACAGTATGATGACATGTACTATGACCCAGATAAATTCTCTGACAGATCTTATTCATCAAGAGAGAGAAATACAAGAGAAGATAGAAACAATCAATCACAACAATACAGTGATTATAGTGACTACGATGACACTAACTACGATTATTTCGAGGATAATTCATACTATTATGCATCGCGTATTCGCCGTTTTAATCGTCCAGTATATGGTTTTGATTACTTCGATCCATTTTATGTAGATGCTTATTACTACGATCCATCTTATGCAGGTCGCTTTTTCAATACAGGTACAACTGTGTTGATTTACGATAATCCTTACTCTTATGCATCGTTCAGAGGATGGAATCGTTGGAATACGTTTTATAATCCATATCGTTTTTCTCCATTCGGAGCAAGGGCTTACGATCCTTTCTGGAACTATCCTGTATCGCCTTGGAGAAATGCTTATGGTTTCAATAGTTTCAACTCGTTTGGTGGAGGTTTCGGTGGATATAATTCATTCGGAGGAGGAGCTTTGTATTGCCCACCATCATGGGGTAGTGGTTACAATTACAACACTATTGCCACAGGTAACAACAATACTCGCGTAAACAATACAGCCACCTACTATGGTGCAAGAAGAGCAGGTAGTGTTTCAACACCAACTAACACTAGCAGAAACTATACTTCTTCAAGAAGTAACACAACAACTAATACTGCTCCGTCTAGCAGAAGTAGCTCAACAACAAGCCGTTATTCAAGTAGCCGTAGCAATTTGAATAGCACAGACAGAAGTTCAGAATACAGACCAACAGAAAGAACAACAACTACTCGTTCAAATGAAGGTGCATCTTCTGGAACAAGAACTAGCCCAAGTAATTCAGGTTCAACTAGAAGTGGAAGCTACAGCCCAAGCAGTTCAGGCTCAAGCAGAAGCGGAAGTTATAGCCCAAGCAGTTCAGGCTCAAGCAGAAGCGGAAGTTATAGCCCAAGCAGTTCAGGCTCAAGCAGAAGCGGAAGTTATAGCCCAAGCAGTTCAGGTTCAAGCAGAAGCGGAAGTTATAGCCCAAGCAGTTCAGGCTCAAGCAGAAGTAGCGGTAGTAGCTCTTCTGGCTCTTCAAGAAGAGGTGGTGGCGAATAGTAGTTCCGTCTAAACTAGAATAAAAAAAGCAGTTATTGGAAAATTCTAATAGCTGCTTTTTTATTTGGAAATGTTTTCTCTTAATTTCCTAAAAATAAAGTCTAAATCTTGTCAAGAATGAGCTATTTTTTTGACATTTGCTTTGCACTGTTTATTTTGTAGAATATTTATACTTTAAACACTTGTTTTGCCTATGTACGGTTTTAACTATATTCGATTTGGCTTGCTTTTATGCGTTTTCACAACCGCAGAAGTTTCTACTTTATCTGCTCAACTCTCTGTGGAAGCAATGGAATCTGCTTACTATAAAATTAGTTCTGTCGCCATTCCAGACGAAGTCAAACTTGAAGTAGGTGGCTTATCCTTCAATGATAAAGGGCAGTTAGCAGTAAGCACTCGACGAGGTGAAGTTTGGATAATAGACAATCCTAATAGTGCAAAGCCAACCTTTAATAGATTTGCGCATGGTTTGCATGAACCATTAGGATTAGCTTACAAAGACGGTGCATATTACTTAGCACAGCGCGGTGAATTAACCTTACTAAAAGATACCGACAATAACGGCAAAGCGGATCAATACCGCACCATTTATCAATGGGATTTAGTAGGCAACTACCATGAGTATTCCTATGGACCTGTTTTTTTACCAGATGGCAACATGTTAGTCACCCTTAATTTAGGCTGGATCGGTAGAGGTGCAAGTCTATCCAAATGGCGGGGTTGGATGCTTATGATTTCTCCAGAAGGTAAAATGACTCCTCTTGCTGTTGGGATGCGTTCACCAGCAGGATTTGGCTTAAACGCTAATGGTGATGTTTTTTACACTGAAAATCAGGGAGACTGGGTCGGTTCTGGTAGAATGACCCATATTGAAAAAGGCAATTTTGTAGGACATCCCGAAGGATTGAAGTGGACAAGTGAGCCTAATTCTCCTTTAAAATTAAGCATGGATGCCATAAAAGATACCGCAGAAATAACCCTGTACGATTATGCTAAACTACAAAAAGAGCTAAAAGTACCATCTGTCTGGTTTCCACATACTCTAATGGGTATTTCTACTTCCGATATAGCTTTAATACCAGAAAATTTCGGACCATTTGCAGGGCAATTACTCGTTGGTGATCAAGGACATAGTAAAATTATGCGGGTCTTTCAGGAAAAAATAAATGGTCAATATCAAGGTGTCTGCTTTGGATTCAAAGAAGGTTTTTCCTCGGGAGTGCTGCGCTTGACTTGGTCGCCTGACAATCAACTTTATGTTGGCATGACTAATAGGGGTTGGGCATCCAGAGGTAAAGAACCTTATGGGTTACAACGTTTGGAATGGACAGGTAAAACGCCCTTCGAGATGACTGCTATACGCGCACAATCGAATGGCTTTGAGATAACATTTACACAACCTGTTGACCGCAAAAAGGCAGCTAATCCCGACTCCTATGAGTTAACTGATTTCAATTATAAGTACCACCATTTATATGGTAGCCCGCCAATTATGCAAGAAAAAAGAACAGTCTATAAAGTAGAAGTTAGTCAAGATGGCATGAAAGCTAGGCTTTTTGTGGAAGGCTTGCGCGAAGGATTCATCTATGAAATTAAAGCAACAGGTGTTCGCTCTATCGCTGGCGCGCCCATCTTGCACCCTACTGCTTACTATACGCTTAACAACATCCCTGATGGAGAACGAATTGCAGCAAAAGACGGACAAAGTGTAGGAGCAGCGGGCTTAAAATCTACTAAACGAATGACAGAAATGCCCTCTTCTTGGTTCAATGGAGTTGAGCAGGTTGTAGAAATTGGTACAAAAGCAGGCATGAAGTTTGACAAAGAAGAAATTACGGTGAAAGCCAATAGCAAAATAAAATTAGTCTTCAATAATCCAGATGATATGACGCATAACTTGGTCATTGTCAAGCCCAACACTGCGGATAAAGTCGGTGAAGCTGCTATCCAGTTAGGATTGCAAGGCGCTGACATGGGTTATGTGCCTGATTCTGAAGATGTGCTTTTCCATACGGGGTTAATTTCGCCAAATGCTTCAGATATTATCTATTTTGTTGCGCCTTCAAAACCAGGTGTTTATCAATTTGTTTGTACTTTTCCTGGTCATGCACAAATAATGAGAGGGAATTTAAAAGTTGTCGCAAAGTAGTAGGTTATCAGATGTTTCAAGGTAACTAAATAGAAAATGTTTACAAAGTTGAGCCCATGCTAAAAAAGCAAATGTGATTATGGAACAAGATGAGAGATGGAAACAACGTTTTTCAAATTTCAATAGAGCATTAGTAAAACTTACACAAGCTATTGATTACATTAAACACAATTTTATTGATGGGCAGGAATCTATTGATAACTCTGAGTTGGGTTTTATTCTCGATGAAATAGTAAAGGAAGGACTAATACAACGATTTGAATATACCCATGAATTAGCTTGGAACGTAATGAAAGATTATGCCTCCTATCAAGGAAATACAACTATTGGAGGTAGCAGGGATGCTACGAGAGAAGCGTTTCAATTACAATTAATCTCAAATGGGCATATATGGATGGACATGATTGGCAGTAGAAATAAAACTTCACATACTTACAATGAAGATACAGCCAATGAAATTTATACCAAAATACTTAATCAGTATTATCAAGCATTTATTGAATTTCAGAAGAAAATGGAAGAAAAAAGAAGTGGAAAACAAGGTGATTTTAAGTGAGGAAAACAATTTTGGATTAAAGAAAGAAGAACTAGAAAAAATTAACTTGATTTTTTCAAAATATGAGAACATAAATGAAGTGTTGATCTATGGTTCAAGAGCTTTGGGAAAGTTCAAGCCCTTCTCTGACATAGATTTAACAATAGTTGGAAAAAATATCAATCTATCGTTAATGAATAGCATAGAAACTGACTTAGATGATTTATTACTGCCATATAAGTTTGACCTTTCTAACTTCAAAACCGTAGAAAATGTTGACTTGGTAGCACATATAGAGAAATTCGGTATCGTATTTTACAAAAAAGAAAAACAAGTCATCTCCATATAAAATAGGTAGCTATGTTAGATTTTTTTTCATGCCTATCTTCAATAGTTGGCAAGAAGAAAAAGTTTGTTATTTTATTTCAGTCAAACTACTTATATCGCTTAACTTTGCACTTACTTTGTTCCTGAAGCTATACCTGTTTTAAGGAAAAAGAGTTTAATTATGCGCTAACTCAATGCAAATATGAATTTCCTGACACTCGAAAATATTAGTAAGCAATACGGCGAAAAAACCCTTTTTGATAACATCAATTTGCAAATTAATCAAGGGCAAAAAGTAGCATTGGTAGCTAAAAATGGCTCTGGCAAAACAACATTACTCCGCGTAATTGCAGGCGTAGAGCCTTCTGATGGGGCAACTAGTAGAATTATCATTAAAAAAGGCGCTAGTGTGGGATGGCTACCTCAAGACCCCAATTTTTCTGACGAGCAAACCATTATAGATGCCATTTTTGAATCGGATAATCCTCAAATTCAGGCGATAAAAGCCTACGAAAAGGCAATGTTGATAGGTAAGTCAGATGACATGGAGCGCAGTATGCTGCTTATGGATGACGAGAAAGCATGGGATTTTGAGGCAAGAATAAAGGAAGTGCTGTTTAAGTTAAACATCAGTGATTTGACTCGAAAAATTGGAATGCTCTCTGGTGGACAAGTCAAGCGCGTAGCTTTAGCGAAATTGATTATTGAAGCTCCTGAATTTCTTATCCTTGATGAGCCAACCAACCACTTGGATTTGGATATGATTGAATGGCTGGAAGAATATTTGCAGCAATCCAATTTGACGCTCTTTATGGTCACGCACGACCGTTACTTCCTAGAGCGCGTTTGCGATACCATTTTGGAATTGGATGGAGGAAATATTTATAAATATAATGGTAATTATTCAGAATTTTTAGAAAAACGCAATTCAAGATTAGAGAATGAAGCGACCAATTTAGAGCAAACACAAAAATTATTTAAGCGAGAATTGGAATGGGTGCGAAGGATGCCCAAAGCGCGTGGCACAAAAGCTAAGGCGAGAGTAGATAAATTTGAGGAAATTAAGCGAGAGGCATTTAAGAAAGTGGACAATGACGAGGTCAAAATTGACTTTAAAGGAGCGCGACTGGGCAGTAAGATTATCGAAGCAGAGTACATTAGCAAAAGTTTTGGCGAACAAAAAATTGTATCTGACTTTGCTTATAAATTCCGTAGAAACGAAAAAGTAGGTATTGTAGGACCAAACGGCGCAGGCAAATCCACATTTCTGAAATTAATTACTCAAGAAATGAAACCCGACCAAGGTAAGGTAATCATAGGCGAAACCGTTAAAATTGGTCATTACAAACAGGATGGTATTCAACTGGAAAAAGACAAGCGCATTATTGATGTAGTTACAGATATTGCCGAGTATATTCCATTGGAAAATGGCATGAAAATGACGGCAGCGGCTTTGCTGGAGCGTTTTCTATTCAGCAGAAAACAGCAGCAAGTTTATGTGTCCCAACTTTCAGGAGGCGAAAAAAGAAGATTGTATTTATTGACCATTCTAATGGAAAATCCTAACTTTCTGATTCTCGATGAGCCGACTAACGATTTGGATATCATTACGTTAAATGTATTGGAGGATTTTCTTATGCAATTTCCAGGCGTTGTCGTTATTGTTACCCATGACCGTTATTTTATGGATAAATTGGTGGATCATCTGTTTGTATTTGAAGGCAATGGAAAAATTAGAGATTTTAATGGCGTTTATACAGAATATCGCTTAGAACAGCAAGAAAAACTGGAGCAAACTAGACAGGAAAGCCGAGAAGAAAATAAATCTAAAGAAAGTAAACCAAAATCAAAAGATAATAGCAATACCCTTACTTTTGAGCAACGCAAGGAACTCAAGCGACTGGAGAAAAAAATTGAGCAACTAGAAGCAACCAAGATACAACTCAGCAGCGAGTTCGATAAAGCAGAGCTGACAACAGAAAAGATTCAAGAACTTTCCATGAAAATAGCGAAAATTAACGAAGAACTAGAAGAAAATGAGATGGCATGGATGGTTTTAGCGGAGTTAGCTTAAACAGTAAAGTAAAGTAGCATTGATTACCTTTTCTCAACTATTTACGCATTTTCATTTTGAGTTCAACCCTCTATTCAACACATCTGTTCTATAAATTTACATTACAAAAAAGCACAAATTATGTATTGGAAACCTTCTTATGCTGCACTTGTTTCAGTACTGTTCATTGGTTGTTTAATCTTTATGCTTGGTCGGCAGAGTGGTCGTTCTATGACATCCCGTTTAGTTAATGGCATGGAAGCACCTGATTTTACAGCAACGCTAAAAGATGAAGTTCCCTTCAAATTATCAGATTTGCAAGGCAAATATGTGTTGATAGATTTTTGGGCAAGTTGGTGTGGCCCATGTCGCAGGGAAAGCAAGTCTCTTGTAGCACTTTACGATAAATACAATGGTAAGCAATTCAATAACGGAAATGACTTTGAAATAGTGAGCATTGGCTTAGAAAGAGACGAATTTGATTGGCAAGATGCCATAAAAGCAGATAATTTGCATTGGCGCAATCATATTTTGGCAGCGGACAAGGCGACTAAAGCTATTGCTGAACAATATGGTGTAGAAGCCATACCGTCCAAATTTTTGCTCAATGAAAAGGGTATTATTATTGGTGTGAATCAATCTATCCGCGAGATAGATAAATATTTAGAAAAGCAAATCAAAAAAGACTGACAAATTGACTTGTAAGATTTTACGGCAAAGTAGTTGTAGGCAATCAAAGAAGAATGTTAAGGCGAGTTTGATAATACATTATGTTTAAAAAATTTTCAAAAAACAGAAAGCAAAAGATGGATAATCAACATCAAATAGAGGAAAAAGACCTGAATCAAGAAGTTGCTTTAGAAGAGCAAATGGAAAGTACAGTAGCGTCAGAAAAAGTTGATGAAGATGCCAAAGAAAACGCAATGATTGTGCAGCTTCAAGAAGAAAAAATACAGCTAGAAGTTCAGGTAAATGAATTGAAAGATAAATATTTACGTTTAGTAGCTGAATTTGATAATTTCCGAAAAAGAACCATGAAAGAGCAGTTGGAACTGAGAAAGGTTGCTGCTCGTGACACAATGTCAGTGCTATTACCCGTGCTAGATGATTTTAACAGAGCGAAAATCAATGCAGAGGAAACTCAAAATGAGTATTTTCAACAAGGTGTTGGTTTGGTTATCAATAAGTTACACCATGTATTAGAGCAGAAAGGTCTAGTGCCTATGGATACGCCAGCGGGTACACCTTTCAACCCAGAGCTACACCATGCAATAACGGAAGTGCCAGTAACAGACGAAGAAATGAAAGGAAAAGTTATAGATACCGTAGAAAAAGGTTATTATTTGAATGAAATACTCATTCGCCACGCTAGAGTAGTCGTTGGTAAGTAAGTATCTAAATTAAGAAATAAAGATAGCACAAACAAATTTTATTGCTTATCAAAAGGATAAAACTGATAAAAATAGTGGCTTTATGAATCAGTTGATAGTGAAATTCCATAAATAATTATTAAATGGCAAAAAGAGACTATTACGAAATACTTGGAGTGGCTAAAGATGCTGATGAAGCAGCTATCAAAAAAGCCTATCGCAAAGTGGCTCTACAATACCACCCCGATAGAAACCCAGACAATAAAGATGCGGAAGATAAATTCAAGGAAGCTGCTGAAGCCTATGAAGTATTGAGCGATGCTCAAAAAAGGGCAAGGTATGACCGTTATGGTCATGCTGGGGTAGATGGCAATGCTGGAGGAGGTTTCGGTGGTCGTGGGGGCATGACTATGGAAGATATTTTTGCCAACTTTGGTAACGTCTTTGACGATGGAAGAAACCCTTTTGAGTCGTTCTTTGGCGGTGGCAGTTCAACAACAGCAAATCGCGGACAAAGAGGTACAAATCTGCGCATTAAAGTGGGCTTGACGTTAGAAGAAATCGCAACAGGAGTAACGAAAAGGATAAAAGTTAAAAAGTTAGTTATTTGTGGTACTTGTAATGGCAGTGGTGCAAAAGATAAAAATGCTGTACAGACTTGTACAACTTGTCGGGGTTCAGGGTATGTACGTCAGGTGCGCAATACCTTTTTAGGGCAAATGCAAACAACTACAACTTGTCCAACTTGTAACGGTAGTGGGCAGATTGTGACTGCCAGTTGCGCAACTTGCAAAGGTGACGGCAGAGTACATGGAGAGGAAATGATAGACATTGAAATTCCGGCAGGAGTGGAAGAAGGAATGCAACTCAGCATGAGAGGCAAAGGAAATGTTGGTTTGCGTGGAGGACCAGAAGGCGATTTGCTCATCAGCATAGAGGAGAAGCCACACGAAGAATTGCAGCGCGATGGCATGAATTTAGTTTATGACCTATACCTTAACTTTGCGGATGCAGCATTAGGAACTTCCGCAGAAGTGCCTACTATTGAAGGAAAGGTGAAGATTAAAATACCTGCTGGTACACAATCGGGTAAAATATTGCGATTGAAGGGTAAAGGAATGCCTTCTGTTCAAAGCTACGGCAGAGGCGATCAACTAATTTATGTAAACGTTTGGACACCCAAGAAGGTGAACGACCAGGAAAAGGCATTGCTAGAGCAATTAAAGAACATGCCTAATTTTCAGCCACAGCCAGGTAAATCCGAAAAGAGTTTTTTTGAAAAAATGAAAGATTATTTCAAGCAAGAGTAGTAAGAAATACGGAATGAAATAAAGTAGCAAACGACTAATTGAGCTAAGAGCATGTTTAAATTTTTAATTACTGAAAACCAATATTTTATGAACCTGACTTCAGTAAGGCTTAGTCATTTAGCCCGCTAAATTCCCTCGCCTTCCTATTGTCAGAACCACAAACTATTAATTTTCACCTAAAGAAAATTTTTAAACAAGCTCTAATTATTGAAGAATAATCATTTTTTTGCTTATCCTATTTAGCAATAACTTGCATTAAATGCAGAATAATGATACATTTACATAGTTCAATAAATAAAATCTTATAACTTATACCTTTAAAGCCACGTTAAGGCTAGCAAAAAAAATACAACATGAGACGACTTGATTTATTCACAGTAGGTATTATCGCAGTTTGCTTGGCGGCGGCAGGTGTATTAATATACATCGGTGCTAAAAAATTTATGGGAAATAGCAATGATTTAGTTGATAATCAAGCTGGATTTACTACTGTTTTTGATGAAATAGATACAACGGATGCAAACATTAGAGTAACAGATGTAACTGCTAATGATAACCCTGCAAATACTTCTACTACTGATTATGGAGATGAGGACTTAGACTTTGATTGGTTGGAAAATGACACTAAGCCAAAAACAACAACTTCTACTAGCACGCCGAAGAGTAGCACAAGCAGTAAAACTACCTCAACTACTTCTACGGCGAAAACAAGTAGTAGTAATACTGGTAGCACTGTAAAAACAGGAGATTTTATGGTACTTGCAGGTTCTTTCTCAAAGCGAGAAAACGCGGATAAGCATGTAAGCGACCTAAAAAAGAAGGGCTACAACAATAGCCGTGTAGAAATATTTGATAAAGGTGCATTTGCTGTGGTACTAGTAGATCGCTTTACTAATGAAGCAGACGCTCGAAACTTAGTGAAAGAATTGAAGGATAAGCACAAAGTCGAATCTTATGTAAAGCGTAAAGATTAATATTACGGAAAGGGTAATTGTTATTATTGAGCAATCTACCCTTTCCATATCATAATAGCTTTTGTTTTGTCTCACAAAACTTGCGTTTATTCCTCTACTCTCTTTTTCTCCTCTACTTCGCGCATCCCCTCTTTTACTTCGCTTTCTATGGAAGCACGAGCGTTATTGAACTCCTTGATGCCTTTACCGAGTCCACGCATTAATTCAGGTATTTTTCTACCGCCAAAGAGTAGTAATACAACAAAGACAATTAAAATCCATTCCATTCCACCTGGTAACATAACATGATAATTTTTAAATGACGTTCAATATTGAATACTAACAGCAAAGCTAGGCTTCGCCATTGGCTTTAATTTTTTCTTCTTTTAGCCTTTCTTCTTCTTTCTTTCGCCTTTCCTCTAATTCTGCTTCGCGCATTCCTTCTCTCAATTCCCGTTGAACGGTGGCTTTTGCATTATTAAAATCGCGCATAAATTTACCTACTCCGCGCATTAATTCAGGTATTTTATCACTTCCAAAAAGTAACAACACCACTACGACAACAAGAATAATTTCACCACCACTAAAACTAAACAATAAAGGCATTGACATTGCATCATATTTTTTCTTCACTACTAATGTAGTGTTTTTTTAGGAATCTTTTTTAATTGTTGGATAAAATATTAGTTTCTTGACCTTAAGGATACCATTTATCAAACGATTGCGAATTGCTGCCCATTAAGACTTAACTATTTTCTTAGTCCAATTTCGCGCAGTCGCTCTTCCAAGTATTCAATAGCCGTTATGGACTCGTATTGTATTGGATTATCGTCACTTACACAGTTATCTAGGCAAGTCAAATCCATCTCCATTCTTGGATGCAAGAAAAATGGAATGGACAATCGAGGCAAATGCCATTCTTCTCTTGGTGGATTTACCACACGATGGGTTGTAGATTTCAGATAATTATTGGTCAATCGTTGCAACATATCGCCAACATTAACGACAATTTCATCTTCACCTGGAATAATAGGCAGCCATTCATTTTGCATCGTTAACACTTCCAAACCACCTGCTGAAGCACCCACTAAAAGGGTAATCAAGTTAATGTCCTCGTGTTGCTCTGCACGCACAGCAGACGAAGGCTCTTGAGTAATCGGTGGATAGTGAATCGCCCTCAAAATACTGTTGCCGTTATGAATTTTATCCTCAAAATAATCTTCTTCTAGCTCCAAAAAAAGAGCAATGGCACGCAGCAATATTGCACCCGTTTGCTCAAATGACGCATATAATGCTTCGCCAAGTTGACTAAATATTGGCAATGCAGTAGTTACCACGTTAGCAGGATACTTTTCTTTGATAGGGTCGTTGTCTCTTACCGTTTGTCCTATTTGAAAAAATTCTTTTAAATCAGGCACTTCTGAGCCTTTTGCTTTTTCCTTTCCAAAAGAAGTATAGCCTCGTTGCCCAGCTAAGCCAGGAATTTCATATTGTTTTTTTATTGCTAAAGGCAACTCAAAAAATGCTTTTGAAGCGGCATAAAAGTCTTGTACTAAGGTCTTAGGGACACCATGATTTTTAATAATCACGAAACCTGTCTCGCGAAAAGCATTTCCAATACCCTCTACAAAAAGGGCTTGCTCCAGCGCATTACCATTGCGAAAACTTGATAAATCCAGTACAGGAATAGTAACAGTCATAATCAGTTGTGTAAAAAAGGAAACGCTATTTAGCCTTTCTTTAGTTCAATGAATAATTTGTTTTCAAAGATACAACGGTAAAGTGCTTTTTCATCATTTGCTCCAAATACATTTGGTCAATTTCGTCGAAAGAATAAGGTAGTGTACTATCCACATCGAAAACAGCAATTAAATTTTGCTGGGCATCAAAAACAGGAACAACTATCTCTGATTGACTATTTGGGTCGCAGGCAATGTGGTCTGTGCCTTGTGCTAGGCTATGCACTTCCCCAACAATTTGGGTTTTCCCAGTAGTTGCTGCTTTGCCGCAAACACCTCTATTTAGCTCAATATATAAACAGCCTAAAGTTCCTTGATAAGGACCAACTTTAAGTTTACCCTCATCCATGATATAAAAGCCAACCCAATAGTAATGAGGTAAATAGGTCTTGAGCAAAGCATTAATTGTAACCATTTTCAAGAATAAATTACTTTCTGCTGACAAATTGGCATCAATAGCTTGCAGGGCAGCGTCATATAAACTGCGCTTTTCCGCAGGCGAAACATTGATAGAAGGTTTTATAAAGTAGGGCATTTCTGCTGATGCACTCATATTTTTTATTTTAAATCAATGACTAATAGAATCAAAAGACTCGAAAACTATGCCATATTTTCCAAGTGGTTTATGGCACTTCTTCGCCATTAGAGGCTTCCCAAAGTTTAAACCAATCTTCCGTAGAAATATCGATAGATAGTGCTTCTACGGCTGCTTTTACACGTTCAATATTTCCAGTTCCTAGAATAGGTAATATGTTACTAGGGTGTTTTATTAGCCATGCAATCAGTATTTGGTCTATCGTTTTATCGCCATATTTTTTACCCAACGAATTTGCCATCAACCTAATGCGTTGCGACCTTTCATCCTCAGTATGCTGAAAAATAAGACCTCCACCCAGTGGACTCCAAGCCATAGGCGCAATACTTAAGCGCAGCAACTGATCCAAAGTGCCATCCAGAAAAGGTGGCGTATGCAATAAAGAGGCTTCTATTTGATTTGTTACCAATGGAAAACGATTATGCACCAATTCAAATTGGGCGGGCGTGAAGTTGGAAACGCCAAAGTGTAGCACTTTTCCTGATTGTTGTAAGTGGGTAAAGGCTTCTGCCATTTCGTCAGGGTGCATAAGTGGCGATGGACGATGAATGAGCAACAAATCCAAATAGTCGGTATGTAAATAGCGCAAACTATTTTCAGCGGACTGGATGATGTGTGCCTTGCTTGTATCATAAGACTTAATATGATGTTCAGGGCGATTTGGCGTAATCAATTTGATGCCACATTTACTAATAAGTTGCATTTTCTGTCGGATAGCAGGCGCGCCTTTTGTTGCTTTGCCAAAAAGAGCTTCCGTAGTATAATGCCCGTAAATATCTGCATGGTCAAAAGTAGTAATACCTAAATCTAGGCTGGCGAGAATGAGGTCTAATACTTCAGAAGGCGAATAGTTATGTCCCCAAACACCCCACTTCATTACCCCAAAAATTAATTGAGAAAAACTAGGACCATCTTTAGCTACTTGTATTTGGTTTACCATGTTCATTTTTTTGAACAACAAAGAAACAGAATGCTGACCTAAGTTTGTTTACTTTTGTTAATTAAAGCATCATTTTGAAGTGTTGTTGATAGACCTAAAGTCATGGCGTTAAGGAACAATTTTCCAGAGGCGGGAAGCAATTACCTAGAAGGAACTAGCGATGGTTGGGAATACAGAACTGTTTTTGCAGGCTCAACACTGCAAAAAACTTATGAAATGGTTTGCCAGTTTTTGGAGGAGGAAGGATATGACGATGTACCTTTACCCAGAGATGCCGAAGAATTGCTTCGTTTTAGAATACCTATGCGCAATAGGCAGATGTTGCTATTTGGTGATAACGGATATGTGCATAATCCTATAAAAATTCTGTTTCCTAAAGATATGCGTCAAAAAAGAGCACTCACTTTATGCATTTACAATGAAGAGGACCCTGAGCATTTGCTAAAATTTCATGGTATTGTGGCACATCATCCTCCTTTACAGGATGCACCTACGGAGCAAGTGCAAGCTGACTATGAAGGAACAAATGAATAAGCTAGGCAAAAGTTTTTTCATTCACCCAACTGCAAACTAAAAAACAATGAACAATAGCCAACTCATACAGCTATTAACTACTTTTTCGAAGAAAGAAATTAGAGACTGCCGAAAGTGGCTGGAATCAGTTTACCACAACCAGCGACAGGATGTAATAGACCTCTATGAGTATTGCTTTGCCCATTCTTTTGACGCACAAATGTTGATAAAAGAAACTGCCTTTAAGGCTATTTTCCCAAACGAACCCTTTGACGATGCTAAAATAAGGCAAACCATGTATTTTTTGCGCAAATCGGTAGAGGCTTTTTTGTTACATAACGAACTGAAGCAGGATGAGGCTTACAACGAAGTGGTGCTGGCAGGAATTTACAGGGAGCGAAAACTATTTAAACTCGCCAAAAAGCAAGCAGAATTGGCAGAAAAAGCACTTTCCAACTTAACGCAAATTGATTATAAGCACTATTTGAATGAGTATTTGCTCGAAAACGAAAAATATGGTATCACGGTTAGTACAGAAGACCGACAAGAGCGAAACCAACAACTGCAAAAAACGATTGCCTCGCTCGACCGATTTTACATCACCGACCAATTGCGCAATGTTTGCTCATTGTTGCTCAATCTTCATCAATCCAATTTTGCGGATATTTCCCCTTTCATCGAAACCATTATTAAAGACGTAGAAGAAAAAGATTATTCTGCTTACCCTGTCGTAACGCTTTACTACACGCTGTTTAAAGTGCTGCAATCCAATGATAACGATAGCTTTGATAAGTTAAAAAAAGATTTATTAACCCACAAATCACTCTTTTCTTTCAGAGAACGCCGCGAGATTATTCTTATGGTCATCAATTATTGTATCGTGCAAATGAATCGAGGCGACTTTAAATTCATCCAAGAAGCATTTGACTTATACCGATTAGGATTGGAAGAAAACGTATTGATGCACGAGGGCTACCTACCCGCTTCCACTTTTAGAAATATTCTTAGCACAGGCTTGCGATTAAAAGAATTTGAATGGGTAAAAGCATTCATTGAACAAAATAGTCCACTATTGCACCCTAGCAATCAAGAAAGTTTTACTAATTTTGGTTTAGGCTCACTTTATTTCACCATCAAAGATTACAACAAAGCACGGGAATATTTAGGTATGTACGAGCATGACGACCTACTGCTCAACTTAAATACAAGAGCCATGCTGCTCAAAATGTACTATGAATTAGATGAATTTAAAGTGCTGGATTCGCTGCTAGAAAGTTTTAAGGTTTACCTTAGAAGAAAAAAAGGCATCAGTGAAGGCTATGTGGCTTTGTATAGTAACCTCATCAAGTTCACTAAGAAATTAGCTGTTGTCAATCCATACAGCAAAGCCAAAAAGGAAAAATTGCGACAAGAAATATTGCAGGCTAAACCGATGATTAACAAAGAGTGGTTTTTGGAGCAGTTGAATAAATTGGGATAGTTTAAAGTTTGAAACCATTTATTGCTCAATTTTACCGTAAAATTAGTTCCTGTTTGCCTATCTTCATCTCTCCAATTTTTAAATCAACAAAACGAAGAACAATGAAATTATTCACCACCTTTTTAGCAATTTTATTATTTACCCAACTTCAATTTGCACAAACCAACACTTGTGAAAAGTGGGCTGTACAAGACTTTACTTTTCAAGCCAAAGAAAATATTGCTGCTCCATTTGAAGTGGACATGAAAGCGATTTTTCAACATGAAAGTGGAAAAACTATTGAAATTAATGGCTTCTACAATGATAATAATACTTGGGTCGTTCGATTTTCGCCTAAGTTAGAAGGAAGATGGACGTATAAAACCACTGCCTCGCTAAAATCTTTAAATGACAAAAAAGGACAACTTTTGGTCACGCCTGCATCCAAAAACAGGCATGGAGCGATTCAAGTGAATAAAGAAAATACACAACGTTTTGTTTATGAAGATGGTACACCCTACTTTGCTATGGGTTTCGAGATTGATTGGCTCTTTGCATTGGATGCAGAAAATAAAGCAGATATTCCCAAAACCCGTCAAATTACGCAGCATTTAGCCGACTACAGCTTTAATCAAGCCATCATAAACGTGTATGCTTATGATGCTTTTTGGGGAGAAAAAGACAAAATTAATCCAAAATATAATTTTGCTAATCCAAAAGTTTTTCCTTTTGGTGGAACAAACGATATGCCCAATCATCAAACGCTAAATGTAGATTTTTTCAAGCATTTAGACCGAGTCATTGCTCATTTAGATGAAAAAGAAATTGTAGCGCATTTGATGATTTATGTCTGGAACAAAAAGGTTAATTGGGCAACACCTCGCTCAAAAGAAGATAATCGTTACTTTGATTATGTAGTAAAGCGCTATCAGGCTTACCCAAATATTATTTGGGATGTTTCTAAAGAAGCCCTTGCTCATGGCATGGACGACATGACTTACATCGAAGAAAGAATTGAGCGATTGCGCAAGTTGGATACCCATCAGCGTTTGGTTACGGTGCATGATTATGATTTTTGCAAGGTTCATCCCAATCTCATTGATTTTATTTCCGTGCAAGAATGGCGACCTAACCTATACAATGAAATGCTCAATATCATTGAAGCGCATCCACAAATGCCAGTACTCAATGTGGAACATGGCGGCTATGAAAAAACGATGCACTCCATTTTCAATGGTGCTTTTGTAGATTCTCTTGTTTGCTTGGAAAGGAATTATATTTGCCTTTTTGCAGGCACTTATTCGACTTACTACTGGCAAAATAGTTCTTGGTACGAGTTGGTATATGAGCCTTTTGCCTTACCAAAAGCCAATCAACCTAATTTTCATTACTACAAAATAATGATGGATTTTTTTAGTAATTACGACTACGCCAAACTTCGTCCAACACAGTATTTTTATTCTCCCTATTGCTTAACAGACAACGAAAAAACCTTTATTTACTTACTTCCTCCCCATATGTTTGCTTTAGAAGGCAATGCACCACCGCAAGCCAAAGACAAAAATGTAGAAGTGCAGTGGTTTAATCCTTTGACAGGAGAATACACCGAAAAAACACAACGAAAGCTAAGCCATTGGGCAGGTTTTCGCAAACCGCAGCAACTTGGGACGCATTTTGCAATAGCCATCCTTACATTGTTAGAAGATTGATAGAAATACTCAATAGGGTCAAGCATATAGGTTTTAACTTAGCTAAAATCTATGTGCTTGTCAAAGTGCTGTTTCTACGAATTTTTAGAACTAAATTTTGCTGCCTTATCTGACAAAAAATTACCACAAAAGGTGAAATAAAAGTTTTTAGCCAATTTTCCATCAAATTTCATGGCTCTTTCTTTCCTTTGCAGAACTTTCTGAATATCCATTTGTGTTAGAACAAAGAAACAAAACAGTGCAATGAGCCTTTCTACACGTTACAATCCAAAAGAAATAGAAGCTAAGTGGACAGAGTATTGGATAGCGCAAAATTACTTCCATTCTGAACCTGATGACCGAGAGCCATTTACCATTGTCATTCCGCCACCCAATGTAACAGGCGTACTGCATATGGGGCACATGCTTAACAATACTATTCAAGATATTCTCATTCGCAAAGCTCGTTTGGAAGGTAAAAATGCCTGTTGGATACCTGGTACAGACCACGCCTCTATTGCCACAGAAGCTAAAGTGGTACAGCGTTTAAGAAAGCAAGGCATCAAGAAATCAGATTTAACTAGACCAGAATTTCTAAAGTATGCTTGGGAATGGAAAGAAGAATTTGGAGGCATCATCCTCGACCAGTTAAAAAAGCTAGGTGCTTCGTGCGATTGGCAGCGCACGCGCTTCACTATGGAGGATAAACTTTCCGATGCAGTAAGAAAAGTATTTGTTAGTTTGTATGAAAAAGGAAAATTATATCGTGGATTAAGAATGACCAACTGGGATCCAGAAGCGCAAACAGCACTTTCCAGTGAAGAAGTTATCTACAAAGAAGAAAATTCACAACTTTTTCACATAAAATATCGCATAAAATCCACTAAAACTAAATACATCACCATTGCTACGCAACGTCCAGAAACCATCATGGCAGATGTTGCGCTTGCGGTGCATCCAGACGACCCAAGATATGCGAAATACATTGGTCGAAAGGTCATTATTCCGCTCATTAATCGCGAAATACCAGTTATAGGCGATACTTATGTGGATATGGAGTTTGGTAGCGGAGCGTTGAAAATTACACCCGCCCACGACCCCAACGACTACGAAATTGGGCAGAGACACGGTTTGCCTGTTATTGACATCCTAACACCTGATGGAAAGTTGAATGAAAAGGCTCAACTCTTAATTGGGGAAGACCGTTTTGTGGCACGAAAAAAAATCAAGCCTATGCTCGAAGAAGCAGGTGCTTTGGAGAAAATAACGCAATACACCACGAAAATTGGTCGCTCTGAGCGTACTTCAGCCGTTGTAGAACCTCGATTGACGATGCAATGGTTTGTTAAAATGAAGGAATTTGCAGCTTCGGCGCTGGAAGCAGTAAAAAGTGGCGAAGTAAAGTTCTATCCAGAACACATGTGGAACATGTATTACAGTTGGTTGAATGAAGAAAATATTCGCGATTGGTGCATTTCCAGGCAGCTTTGGTGGGGACAGCAAATTCCAGCATGGTACTACAAAGACGATATTTTTGTTGCTGAAAATGAGCAAGAAGCCTTTGAAAAGGCAAAAGCAAAATATCCAAAAATTAAGCTATCCGATTTGAAACAGGATGAAGATGTAGTGGATACATGGTTTTCTTCTTGGCTATGGCCCATCTCGGTGTTTGATGGTTTTGAAAATCCTAAAGAATTGGCTTACTACTATCCTACCAATACATTGGTTACAGGTTGGGATATTATGTTCTTTTGGGTAGCCCGAATGATTATTGCTGGATATGAATTTGCCCCTGAATTGCTAGGTAAAGATCATCCTAGAATGCCTTTCAGAGATGTTTATTTTACGGGCATGGTGCGCGACAAAGAGCGTAGAAAGATGAGCAAATCATTAGGAAACTCTCCCGATGCACTTGAATTAATCGAAAACTATGGTGCTGATGGCGTTCGTTTCGGAATGCTTTCCTCCGCAGCAGCAGGCAATGACATCATTTTTGATGCACCTTTTGACCCTAAAACTAAAACTGCCCTCAACGAAAGTCAACGATGTGAGCAAGGGCGTAATTTTTGCAATAAAATGTGGAATGCGCTTCGCTTATTGAAAGGGCTTGAAATCGTACAGACGCCTGTACCAGAAATCAATGAATTAGCGCATCAATGGTTTGAGCATAAATTCAACCAGATATTAGAAGCCACAGAAAAAAACATGAAGGACTATCGCCTTTCCGAAACTTTGATGGATTGGTACAATTTCATTTGGGGCGATTTCTGTTCTTGGTATTTGGAAATGATAAAACCTGCCTATGGTGCGCCAATTGACCAAACAACATTAGACAGGACGATTCATCTTTTTGAGCAATTAATGACGGTGTTGCATCCATTTATGCCATTCGTAACAGAGGAAATCTGGCATCAACTAAAAGAAAGGGAAAAAGGGGAAGATTGTGTAATTAGCACCTATCCAAAAGCAAAATCGTTTGATGAAGCGGTAATTGAGAAAGTAGAACAGGCTAAAGAAGTAATTGCTAAAGTACGTGAAATCCGAAATAATAAAGGCATTTCACCGAAAGAGGCGCTGAACCTTTCCGTTCAACAATCCAATGCAGTGGATAAACTTTTTGCTTTAGATGGATTGAAAAGTATGATAATAAAAATGGCAAATCTAAGTGCATTTGAAACCACTACGCAGGAGGAATTGCCGAATACCATTGCTTTTGTGTCGGGTACAGAAAAATATTTCTTAGAAGTTCAGCTAGAAATTGATGTGAACGCAGAGCGAGAAAAATTAGCTACTGAATTGGAACACCAACGTCGCTTTTTGGAAGACGTAACGAAAAAATTGAGTAATGAACGTTTTGTGAATAGTGCACCAGCAGCGGTTGTGGATAAAGAGCGCAAAAAACTAGCAGATAGTGAAGCGCGCATCAAAATACTAGAAGAGAGTTTAGCGCAGTTAAATGGATAGACATTTATAATGCCTGATGATTTTATACTTTCTCATCAGTCATTATAAATTTCATTATTTATTATTTCAAAGCAATCTTAATTGCTTTATCCAGATTTCTTACGCCGAAAGACGTGAATCCTTTAGCTTCATAGACTATTGTTCCTTCTTTATCCACGATAAAATGAGTAGGATAGCCTTCTACATCAAATTGGTTAGCTAATTTTGTACTCTTTGCTACAATATTATAATGAAACGCTGTTTTCTCAATAAAAGATTGTAATGCTTTCTCATCATCCAATGCTAATCCTAGAAAAACTACCTCTTTTTCTTTATATTTTTCTACCAGTTCATTCAATTCTGGCATTTCCATAATGCAAGGTTGGCACTTGATAAACCAGAATTTTATAACAATGATTTTACCTTTTAAATCTGCAGTGTTATAAGTATTGCCTTTTATATCCTTTACAGAAAAGTCCTTTATTTTTTCACCTTTTTTTAACGTAACATCTTCTGTTTCTTCTGACATTTTATTGGCTAGAGCTGCTTCCAATTCTTGCGTAGTATTGTTGAATACAATTACTTTTACTTCCTCATTTTCATCTATATACAAAGTAGGTTCATCCGTTCCGCTAGCTATGGAAGAGTATTTTATTACTTGTGCCATAGTCAGTTTAAGCCCTTCTTTATCATAAAAGGCTGTCTCCATCATATCTATTTTTAGCCCTTTAGTCGGATCATGTGAGGATAAATCTAATTTTTTTAAATTATCCCAAGGTTTAGCTTCACTAGATTCTGTTTGTGCAAAAACACCGACTGATAATAAATTAAGAAAGAAAAGAATTAGGAAATTTTTCATAAAAAATGCTTTTTTAACAAAAACGTCTTTGGTTTACCTGTTGTTGTTTGGTCTTTTGCTTTTCAGACGAAATAACGTTTTATTGTTGTCCTAAATAAACTTTTGGCGGATAGGCATAATCCAACCACATTCGCTCAATAGCAACAATATCAGGCTTTCCATCAAAAGTAACAAAGCGATAAGCAGCATTATACTCTTCCTCTGGCGCAATATAAAAAGCACCTTCCACCATAGGTGAAAAACAAAAGTAGGGCATGGTTGGATGGACGCGAATGGGCTGCGGAAATCTAAAATTATCGGGATGTCCAAAAACAACGATTCCCACCGCTTTACCGTCAATTTCGCCAAAAGCACATACCCAGTTGGGTCGCGTATGGTTACTTTCGGCTGCATTTTTACCCTCGCTTGTCAGTACCTGCATCGGTTGCTGATAGTGGATTGTATCTTCCTTATTCCACATAGCACTGGCTCTAAAAGCCATACCACCATAGTGATATTTATTAATAAAAAGCGTATCTGATGTTATATTTTTATGTGTGGATTTAAAATCAAAAATATAATGGCTGTTGGTAGCATAAAAGTTAACTGCTAATATTTCATGCAGCACATTTATTTCTTCTTCCCCTTTTTCGTTGACGGTACAATGGAAAAGTTCATCTTCAAAACTAGCATATTGCTCGGCAGTTGTTTTCAATAATACATTTTCCCCTTTTGATTTTACAGTGCCTGTTAAGCGTTGTTGATTCCAGAAATCAACTGGTTTGTTTTGAAAAGTAGTATTGACCCAAGCATTGAAAACACCATGTTGATGGCGATGCCCAACAGGAAAATCATCTGTCAAAATTACACCTTGAGGACTTCTTACAGGATGAAAAAAGCCACTTTTTTTATAATAGTCAGGGCTTCCTTGAGGAGGACTTTTAGCACTAATGTTATATTGAAGCACATTATAAATATTTACTTCTGTTATTGCAATACTTTTGTTGTTGCTACTTTGTTTAGTGTGTAATTGATAGGTTCTTTCTTGACCTTTTTCTAAAGGTTGGTCTAAAATAAATACAAAGTGCGCTAGAAAGGGATTATCCTCTGATTTTTTTATAAAATGAAGTGCTAAAGTATCTTTATTGCTAAGATTTATAACGCTATTATAAAAACTAGGAGCAATAAACCATATAGGCGTTTCTTGCCTATCATAAGCACCCGCTGATAGGTTGATAGTGTGTTGAGCCGTAAGCGGCGATAGTACAAATAAGAACAGAAGATAATTCAGTTGTTTCATTTTCGTTTTGTTTATTGAATACTAAAAAAGTAGTAATCCATTTTTCAAACCTGTATTCCATTATCAAATAAAGTTAGCTTTTAGATTATTGATGTTTCCATCAAATATAAACTTATTGAGCTATTAACATTAAGCGCTTGTTTAAATTTAAGATGCTAGAAAAAAGGAAATCAGAATTTGCTAACTTTGAGAGTGACCAAACTTAATAAAGCGATGCCGTTACAACACAAAAGATTGTCTGATTCCTAGTGGGAAGATAAAAAGGATATTTACCTGTGCAAAGGAAGCGCAAACATAATTTATGAGATTAGACATTAGATGTATGAAAATATGATTGGGGTGGACTTAAAGCTTTCTTCTCTACCACCAAGCACCAAGGGATTTGTCCCTATTTTAAATGGCGATGGGTAGTAGAACAGACTTTTGGACGTTTCAATTTCTTTAGAAGATTAGATAAAGATTATGAGAAAACCGTACAATCTTCTCAAGCATGGATTCTTTGGCAAAATTATCAAACTATTCTTTACCGTTTAAACCAATAAATCAAATTTAATTTTTAAACATACTCTAACATCAATCTCAAAGATTATTGCATTCTGTATAATTTTTATTTCCATTTTATCATCGTTTTTTGATTGCCTATAAAGTCTTTCTTTGAAAAAACGGCACAATCTTCCAAATAAATATGGTAAAATAGTTGTACGAAAAATAGAAATTTTGTATTTTTAGTCATGCAGCACATACAAGGAATTTCACGCCATCAGCTACAAATGGGTAGTTTAGAAGACAAAATTGCCTCCGATAATCCGGTGCGTTTTATCGAGGCTTGAATCAAAACCATTAACTTACTCTAAAATGTTTGTATTTAGAAAAGAGCCTGACGCCATTGGGGCTACCACCACACCAACCTGCGAGAGCTGGAAAAAGTGAACGGAGGATTTGCCCCAATCCTGACGGTTTACAACCTCAAACGGAGCTTGAACATTCTTGGTATGCCCAAACTGATAGAAAAACTCACTCATTGGACACCCGATTACGCAAGGGTGCTTTGTTTTTTGCAAAAAGGGTTTTTTCTGAGGCTTTTTCAGCCCCTGAAAATAAGTAGGCTGAAATTAGCGGCTTAAAATGAAGGGTTGCCCACAATTAAGATATGGGCTTGTGATGTGTTGTTTTACGTAGATTATTTAGATGAAATGGAGTTATTTCACAGCCTGACGTTCACCGACTGCAATAAGGTTACCATTGGTATCTTCTGCTAAATCTCTGATTTCATAACCAATACTTTTCCTATCTTCTACGTTATACTTTCGTGTCCAAAT
>CALDYY010000034.1 GCA_937944245.1 uncultured Saprospiraceae bacterium
TTGAATATTAGTACAACTATTCCAAATACAAATCTATTGCCAGAGGAAACTGTTTCGTTGGATTTAGGAGTCGATCTTCGCTTCCTAGATAACAGAGCAGGTCTTGATTTGTCATATTACAAAACGAATTCAAGAAACCAACTTTTCTCCGTAGCATTACCCGTAGGTTCTGGTGCAGAGCAATTCTTTACAAATGGTGGAGATGTTGAAAATAAAGGGATTGAAGCAATATTAACTTTAGTGCCTGTTAAGAAAAAAGATTTCAACTGGGAAATCATGTTCAACTTCACTAAGAATACCAGTACCGTAGTTCAAATTAACGACGAGCGACCAAGTATTCAAGTAGCTTCTGACTTTTTGAGAGCTTTCCGAATAGAACAAGGTCGTCCTTTCGGTGAAGTTTACTCTCGTGGATTCGCGAGAGACTCACAAGGAAGGATTATAGTTGGTGCGGATGGTTTGCCACAAGTTACTGCTGGCTTAACAACATTAGTCGCCAATTACAATCCTGACTGGTTGGGTGGTGTAAGAAATGCTATTAACTACAAAGATGTTTTCTTCAGCTTTTTGATTGACATACGACAAGGAGGTAGTGTTACTTCTTTAACGAATGCTATTCTTTACGGTGATGGTTTGACTACACAAACATTAGCAGGTAGAAATACAAGTGCTGTATTCGGTCAAGGCGATTTCGCAGAATGGGGGACAGCAGTGAAAGAAGATGGTACACCAAATAATTTAGAGATGAACGTAGAGGCATTCTGGCAAAAAGTAGGTGGTAGAAATGCACCTGTCGGTGAGGTATTTGCTAGAGATGCTTCCAATGTAAGATTAAGAGAATTAGTATTAGGCTATCGCATACCTATTAAAAACGGACCAATTTCCGCTGCTCGGTTGTCTTTAGTGGGACGTAACTTATTCTTTTTATCGAACAAAGCCATAGACATTGACCCAGAGGTATTAGTAGGTACAGGAAAGGCAGGTGAAGGTTTTCAATCTTTTGGTCCACCAACCACTCGTTCCTTTGGAGTAAGTTTGGGATTAGATTTCTAATTTTTAACATAATATTAGATAGATTACACATTTTCAATGTTTTATAACTAAAATTTTACAATTAAAATATGTAATTTGTCCAATATTAAAAATAATTTTATCTTAATTATTAATGTAAGTTTAAAATATTCCATAATGATAACAAAAATGAGATACCTCCTATTTATAGCCATCGTTGGGCTTTTGAGTGGATGTACTAAAAATTTTGAAGAAATTAACACTCGCCCAGATGCACTTATTGCTAGTAAGGTTGACGTCTCCTTACTAGGACAAGGTTTCGCCAATGCACAATATAATACTGTGAATGGTTTGCACTGGAGATTCCAGATTTCAGAAAACTTATTTTCTGATTTATACTGTCAGTATTTTGCTACTACGGCAGCCAATTTTGACTCTGACCGCTATGTTGAGGTAGGACGTTGGAGCGACTTAGCTTGGGGTTCTTTCTATGGACAAGCCGCACCAGCAATAAAATTTGTGGAGGATTTTGCTGCTGAAAACAAACTAGCAGAAGAAGAAGCCATAGCCAAAATCTGGAAAGTATATGGTTACCATAGAATCACGGATTACTGGGGACCAGTGATTTACTCACAGTTTGGTAATGGACAAACAAGCGTAAAATACGACACGCAGGAGGAAATATATAGAAGTTTCTTTCCAACTTTAGATGCTGCAGTAAACACTTTGAAAAGTACATCTAAAACAAATGTGTTTGGCAGTAATGATCAAATCTTTAATGGTCAAGTAGGCAAATGGATAAAATTTGCTAACTCACTAAGATTGCGCCTAGCTATGCGTATTCGATTTGCTGACCCTGCGTTAGCAAAAGCGGAAGCAGAAAAGGCAGTTGCAGGTGGTTTGATGGATTCTAACGCGGATAATGCTTATATGCTTACGACATTAAATTCTATGAATCCATTTACAACAATTACCAACTGGGGTGAGTTCAGAATGAGTGCTTTAATGGAAAGTATATTGGTTGGTTACGAAGACCCTAGAACTGGTTTTTATTTTAGTCCTGCTGCCAATGGTGATACAGATGGCGATGGTTTTCCTTACGAGGGTTTAAGAAACGGTCAACCTAAGGTGGATAAGACACCTGCTATTAATGCTACTAATTCTGATGTTGGACAAAGTTGGTTACCTCCAGGAAAAGGTGGCACCAATCCACCAATTCTAATAATGACTGCTGCTGAATCATTTTTCTTACGTGCGGAAGGTGCACTAGAAGGTTGGAATATGGGTGGAACAGCAAAAGACCTCTACGAAATGGGAATTAGAATGTCCATGAAAGATAGAATAAATGCACCAGATGCAGCAATTGATGCCTACATTGCTAGTACAGCTACACCAAAGGCAGCAGATCCAAACTCACCACCAACAACAAATATTCCTGTAGCATTTGATGTTAATGGAGGTAAGGAACGCCAGCTAGAGCAAATCATTACGCAGAAGTGGTTGGCGCTTTATCCAGATGGTTGGGAGGCGTTTGCAGAAGTGCGAAGAACGGGCTATCCTAAACTTTATCCATTGGTGGAATCTGAAAATCCAAATTTACCCGCTAATGCTATCTTTAGAAAGATGACTTATGTTACGGGCGAGTTAAACAATAACAAAGCAGCAGTAGAGGTTGCAAAACAGCTACCAGAATTAGCAAGTAGAGGTGGAGATAAAAACAGTACCAGAGTTTGGTGGGATGCCAAGAAATAGGAATTGAAAAATTTATAACTATCAAATTGAGCAGAAATCGTTTCTTTGGTTTCTGCTCAACTTGTTTAAATGACTGATATTTTATTCAAAATAAATTTATCTTGGTAGCAGAAATTTTCAATCATTATGCGTCTTTTGTCAACCTGTCTTTTTTTCCTCGTTTTACTTTCCTGTAATAATAATTCAAATTCTTTTTTCGACAAGATTCCTGCTTCTAAAACAAATATTACGTTTAAGAATACACTTCAAGAATCAGAACAATTCAACGTGCTTAATTACGGCTATTTTTATAACGGCGGAGGAGTAGCAGTGGGCGACATCAACAATGATGGACTTCCCGATATTTATTTCACAGGCAACATGGTTGCAAGTCATTTATATCTTAATCAAGGAAATCTAAAATTCAAAAATATTGCTAAGGATGCGAAAGTTACTGCTGCTGGTCTCTGGAACACAGGCGTAACGATGGCAGATGTAAATGGCGATGGTTGGTTGGATATTTACGTTTGTCGTTCAGCCGCTAATGCGTTAGATGCGCGCAGAAATTTACTATTCATTAATAATAAAGACCTTACTTTTACAGAAAGTGCTACGCAGTACGGCATAGATGACCCTGGATATTCCACACAAGCACTATTTTTCGACTATGACCAAGATGGTGATTTAGATTTGTATGTGTTAAATCATTCCGTGCAGGAATTTGCAGGATTCAGTCGGCAAATTGCCAATTTTAAGCAACGCAATAATCCTATTTATGGGGATCGTCTCTATCGAAATGACGGAGAAAAATTTATAGATGTAACAGAACAATCCGGTATTTTGAGTAATATATTAGGCTTTGGTCTTGGTGTTGCTGCTGAGGATTTTAATAATGATGGTTGGTTGGATATTTATATTTCTAACGACTATAATGAACAGGATTATCTTTACATCAATCAGCAAGATGGTACTTTTAAAGAAACACTTGCTCAATATATTGACCAGACTAGTTTGTTCTCCATGGGTTCAGATGTTGCTGATATCAATAATGACGGCTTTCCTGAAATTTTCTCACTCGATATGTTGCCCGAGGGCTATGAACGTCAAAAAACAACATCCGGTGCAGACAATTACAACAAAAAACAATCGCTGTTTGAGCAAGGTTTTTACCATCAGACTATGCGCAATATGCTACACCTCAACAATGGTAATGGTACATTTAGTGAAATTGGGCAGTTAGCAGGTGTACATGCTACGGATTGGAGTTGGGCAGCTTTAATCAACGACTTTGATTTGGATAGTTATAAGGATATTTTTATAACGAATGGATATAAAAGGGATTATACTAATATGGACTTTATGGCTTATGCTGCCGATGCACAAATAAAAAGTCAGCAAAATAAAGCCACCACCAATGACATCGTTCAAGATTTGATTGCAAATATGCCTTCCATTGAAGAACCCAATTATATGTTCCACAATAACGGTAATCTTACCTTTACAAACAAAGCTAAAGCGTGGGGATTGGGTGAAGCCTCTCTATCTAATGGAGCGGCATACGCTGATTTAGACAATGATGGGGATTTAGACTTGATTGTTAATCAGGTGAATGCGCCAGCGAGTATTTATAGAAATAATGCCAATGAACTTACCAGCAATAATTACCTAAAAATAAAACTTCGAGGCAGTAAAAAAAATACATTCGGCATTGGTACAAAGGTTACGTTATTCCTTGATAATCAAAAATTAACGCAAAGGTTAATGCCCACTAGAGGTTATCAATCGGCTGTTGAACCTGTGATGACTTTTGGCGTAGGCGAAGCAACAATAATTCCTAAAATTGTGATTGAATGGTACGACGGCAAGAAGCAGCAACTCGAAAATATAACTGTTAATCAGTTAATAGAAATTGATTATGCACCAAATTTAGAAAACCTAGAGTCTATAGCTTCAATACCTCTATTTTCTGGAGACCCATTAATATTAGATTTTAAACATCAGGAAAACAATTTCAATGATTTTGACCGTCAACCTTTGCTCTTGCACATGTACTCTACGCAAGGACCCAAGCTATGTAAAGGCGATGTGAACGGCGATGGGTTAGATGATTTTTTTGTAGGTGGGGCTAAAGGACAAGTTGGGCAGATTTTCTTACAGCAATCTAGTGGTTCATTTCAAATCAAAGTAAATTCATCCTTTGAAGTGGATAAATTAGCAGAAGATTTGGGCTGTACATTCTTTGATGCTAATGGAGATGGCTATTTAGACCTCTATGTTTGTGCCGGAGGTAGTGAATTTTTACCTGATGCCTTCGATTTACAAGATAGGCTCTATATCAATGACGGCAAAGGAAATTTTAAAAAAGGAGTGCTACCCGCTATGCTTACGAGTACATCTTGTGTAAGTGCAGCAGATTTTGACAATGACGGCGACCTTGATCTTTTTGTAGGGGGCAGGTTAATTCCCACTCAATATCCTGTGCGTCCAAGAAGCTATCTATTAGAAAATGATGGTAAAGGCAATTTCAAGGATGTAACTGCCCAACTAGCTCCTGAGTTGGCAACAATCGGTATGATAACTGCTGCCGAATGGCAAGACCTTAATTTAGATGGGCAATTAGATCTGATATTGCTAGGCGAATGGATGCCCATAACCATTTTTAGCCAACGAAGTGGGCAACTAAAGCTAATAGAAAATAGTGCATTTGAGCAAACTTATGGTTGGTGGACAGCACTCGCTACTGCGGATATGGATGGCGATGGCGATTTGGATATTATTGCTGGTAATTTTGGCTGGAATACGCAACTCAAGGCAAGTAAAGAAAATCCATTAGCACTTTTTACCGCCGATTTCGGTCAAACAAATATACTTCATCCAATACCAGCCGTATCGCAAAATAATCAGTTCTTTCCTTTACTTTATCGAGATGACTTAGTGCAGCAAATACCTAGTTTAAAGAAAAATTATCTTCAATATGCCAGCTATGCTAAAGCAAGTTTGAATGACTTATTCGGAGAAATGGTAGCGCAAGCCGACTACCTGTCTGTCAATAATTTGGCAAGTTGTTATCTTGAAAACAAAGGTGATTTTAATTTTGAGGTGCGTCCATTACCTTTAATGGCTCAGATTGCTCCGGTTTATGCTATTGAAACAATAGACATCAATAAAGATGGGCACTTAGATATTTTGCTTGGAGGTAATTTTACGGAAAGTCGTGTACAATTTGGTCGTCATAATGCAAGCAAAGGGACGATTCTACTAGGAGACAGTAAAGGTAATTTTTTCTACTTTCCAGATAACACTGCCGAATGGCAAATTAAAGGTAACATTAGAGATTTTGAATTGCTTCGCACAAAAGACAATGGATTGTTGTTAATGGTAGCAAGAAACAATGAGCAACTTTTACAGTACACTATAAAAGAATAACGTTAACTACACAATGATAATGCAACCAATTTCACTACTTTAGCGTTTAGAACAAGTCAATGCCATTTGACCTAAAACTATTTACACTTTGACATTTAGAGAATTAAACTTAGACGAACGATTGTTAGACGGCTTGGATTCTATGGGCTTTGAAAAAGCAACACCTATCCAAGAGCAAGCCATTCCTATTATTTTAGCTGGAAAAGACCTCATAGCTTGTGCACAAACAGGTACAGGAAAAACAGCCGCTTTTTTATTGCCTATTTTACACCAATTAACTAGGCAACCTCGTGAAGGTATTAGTACACTCATACTTGTTCCGACACGCGAGTTGGCAATGCAAATTGATGAGCAACTTGAAGCCTTTGCCTACTTTACTGAAGTAAGTTCTATTCCTATCTACGGAGGGCAAAGCAAAGATTCATTCGAGCAAGAAAAAAAAGCACTAACCACAGGAGCAGATATTATTATAGCTACGCCTGGGCGTTTAACAGCCCATCTTAATTTGGGCTACGTTAAATTTCAGGATATAAAATACTTTATCCTTGACGAAGCCGACCGAATGTTGGATATGGGTTTCATCAATGCCATACAAAGTATTTCTAAATTCTTGCCACAAAAGAGACAAACACTTTTATTTTCAGCAACTATGGCTTCTAAAATCAAGAAGTTTGCACAAACTATTTTGAGTGAACCTGAATTTATTAGCCTTGCAGTATCTAAACCCGCTGAGAATATTTTACAAGCAGTTTATCAAGTTAATGAATACCAGAAACTAGCTTTATTGGAGTATGTACTCAATCCTTCCAGAAGCAAAGAAGGCTTAGTTTTAATTTTTTCTTCTTCCAAAATTGGGACGAAAGAAATTGCTCACGCACTTACCAGAAAAGGATTAGAAGTAGCAGAAATGCACTCCGACTTGAAACAAGAAGATAGGAAACAGGTGTTGCGCAAATTTGAAAATGGACAAATTCAAATTTTAGTAGCCACTGATATTTTGTCGAGAGGGATTGATGTAGACGGTATTCAATTAGTCATCAATTACGATATGCCACCTGACCCAGAAGATTACATCCACAGAATCGGACGAACAGCGCGCGCTGAATCCACAGGTACTGCTATTTCTTTCATCACGCGCCGCGATAAGCAACGATTGGAAAAAGTGGAGCGGTTGATGGAGAAAAAAGTCCATATACTCGCATTGCCTAAGTCCATTGCAGATATGCCAGCACCAGAGCGGGATAAAAATAGTGATAATCGCTCCAGAACGAAGCGACCAGTAGAACGCCAAAAACGCTAATGTATCAAAATTACGTTAGCGACCTTTCGTTCTCCCGCTGCATCAAATGTTCTGTTATCAGAAGGATGATTTACTACGCCTTTGCCTTGTAACCAAAGTGTAGTAGAACCGCCTCCGTCTAAATTAATGGCGTTTACACATTTTAATCCTTGCAGCAAATCGCTTACCTCAAATAAAGACATTCCTTGCGATTCTGCATTTCTTCCATCAATGGTAAGGAGTAATGTTTTGCCGCTTTTGAGTGTGCAAGCACAAGTTCTAGGATGCCTATTACTGTTGAATGCTTTATCCTCTAGTGGCATTTTCTTTCTATCTTTAAGCAGTAGTGGTCCTGTGTAAAGTACATCGTCATAGTTTTCTGGATGCTCAAAAAATAGAGCATTACTATCAGACACCACATGAAGCCTTTTGTTTTCGTCAATGGCGATACAACTTTGTGTTAGGTCGTTGGCAGAGGTAGTATTTTGATTGATAACTTCGTCCTGCACCTTCATAAAGGTTACAGAACCGCCTGCCTTCATGTCAAAAAAGCCAGCGTTGACAGCAGCTAAAGCATTTTTTTCTTGTCCAAATTGACTAGTAGGTTTTAGTATCGCTGTTTCGTAAACCAAAGATAGTTCTCTTTTCTTGCTTACTTTTAACACATTTATATATTGTTTGGAATCAAAAAGTTGGTTGGTATGCACGTATTTCAATACGAGTCCTTTATTTATTTTTTCGCGTTGCCAATCTAATTTTTTCAAATTTGGTATTTGTTGGCTATGCAAGAAGTTAACTGCACAACAAGAAAATACAAGTAATATACTTAAGTGTAAAAATAATTTCATAGATAACTTGACTTTTTTACTGTTCTAACGTCAAAAGTAGGTATAATATCGTCTGCCAAAGCATTAATTTTAGGTAATGTCTCGATTTTGTATTCAAAAAAACTAATTTTGGCAGTCTTATTAATTATTTTCATACAATGGAATATCAAGTTATTCAAGAAGGCAGATTCAATTATATAGAATCGCAAGGAGGGAAAGAGCATTTACTGCTTTTACATGGTTTGTTTGGTGCATTGAGCAACTTTGAAGGTATTATAAATGCCTTCAAAGGAAAATATAATGTGGTTGTTCCTATTTTACCCATATTTGATTTGCCGCCTCAAGAAGTTTCTTTAGAAGAACTCGTTAAGTATGTCCACGAATTTGTAGCTTTCAAGCAATATGACAAAGTACATGTAGTAGGAAACTCACTTGGTGGACACTTAGCATTGCTATACACTCTGGAACATCCTGAAAAAGTAAGCTCTATCACTTTAACGGGTAGCTCTGGGCTTTTTGAAAGTGCTATTGGAAGCAGTTTCCCTCAACGCGAAAGTTACGAATTTGTAAAAGCAAAAACAGAAGCTACTTTTTACGACCCTAAAATTGCAACAAAAGAATTAGTGGACGAAGTGTTTGACATTGTGAATAATAGGAATAAAACGCTAGCAGTTATTTACACGGCTCGTTCTGCCATAAGAAATAATTTAGAGGATAAACTTAATCAAATTCAATGTCCGACGCTACTCATTTGGGGAAATCAGGACACCATTACGCCACCTTTTGTTGGTGAAAAATTTAATCAACTTATTGTTAACTCGACTTTACATTTCATTGATAAATGTGGTCATGCACCAATGATGGAGCATCCAGAGTTATTTAATAAATACTTAGGGGAGTTTCTGGAAGGAATTAACTAGTAACTAGTATGGAACATAAGATTTACAGAGATTTTTTAAAATCTCTATAAATCTTATGTATTTTCACTAGAGAATTGCTATGCCAATGATTGCTCTAAGATACGCACTGGTTGAATCCAATTAAAGGTATCTTCAATTTCACCGGAACGAATTTTTTCTATTGTTGATTTCGTAAAGGTTGCAATTTTGGCATTTTCTACATCAGGCAATACCAACTTTTGCTCTCCAATGATAATGGTATGAACGGGCGAGACAACCGCAGCCGTACCTGAACCGAAACATTCTTGCAATGTACCCTTTTGATGTGCATCTAAGATGTCATCTATGGTAACATGTTGCTCTAGCACTTCAATACCTTTATCTTTCAAAAGTGTAATAATACTATCTCTGGTTATACCTTTTAAGATGGCACCATCTGTTTTCGGTGTAATCACTTTTCCATCAATGACAAAAAAGATATTCATGGTGCCTACTTCTTGCACTTGTTTAAAATCGGGTGCAGCTAACCACATCACTTGGTCATAACCCTTTTCTTGTGCCAATTTAGCAGGAAGTAAAGACGCTGCATAATTGCCTGCCGCTTTAGCTTCGCCTACGCCACCATTCACAGCACGCACATAGTGCTGCTCCGCATACAGACTAACGGGTTTAGAGTAGTAAGCGCCAACAGGACAAGTAAAAATGATAAATTTATAGGTTTCCGATGGACGTACCCCCAAAAATTCATCCGTAGCAATCATAAAGGGACGGATGTACAATGCACTATTTTCTGTGGTGGGTATCCAGTTATGGTCAATCCCAATAAGCTGATGCAAGCCTTCCAAGAATAAATCTTCGGGTATGGTTGGCATACATAGGCGCTGTGCAGAAGCATTGATGCGCTTAGCGTGCATTTCAGGTCGGAAAAAAACAGGTTCGCCTTGTTTGTTTTTAAAGGCTTTCATACCTTCAAAAATAGCTTGCCCATAGTGCAGCACCATAGAAGCAGGGTGCATGGCAATAGGTTCAAAAGGAATAATTCTTGGATTTTGCCAATTGCCATCGCAATAATCTGCCACAAACATATGGTCAGAGAAAATACGCCCAAAAGGAAGATCATTAAAATCAAGCGATTTGTATTTGGGCTGTTTAACTTTTGTGATAGAGATGTTGTAATTCATTTTTTGCTGTTTCAATCAATCAAAATTTGATATAGCTTAGATTATTCAATACCATTCACATGATATTCATTTTATATCAATAAAACAAAAAAATGTTGTTAATTTGTTTGAATAACATTCTGCTTCATGAATAATACGTCTGTACCGTTTAATGAGTTCTTTAATTTCAAATTATTTATTACACCTGAACCTTTTAAGCTACCAAATGCGCCATATTCTTTAGTAATTGCCATTAGCCCAAAGGCTAAAGGAGCAATAGAAATGGACACTTTGCAGAAAATAATTGCCGCTATTGGTTATGATTTAGGTAAAGATGTGATTCTACTTGAAAATCAGGTAGTAAGCAGTATTGGGTTGCATAAGCAATATCAAGTAAAAGCGGTTATCAGTTTTGGTGTTCCTTTATCTAGTCTAGGTATAAACATTGATGCAGAATTATACGAACCTGTTAAAATTAGGGAAATTAATATATTGAAAGCAGAAGACCTTTCATTAATTACACAGGATAAGAACAAAAAATTGCTACTTTGGAACAGCTTAAAACAGATGTTTGGTCTATAATAATAGCTGAACTAAGTGCTAATTCAACTGTATGATAAAAAACTATTGGCAAGACACTTCTTATGATACAACATCAACCAAGCTATGAGGCTATTTTAAATGTTCAATTCCATGAATTTGAGGCACTAGCTTTGCAAATATTTCATTATCAAGCAACTGAAAATAAAGTTTATCGTCAGTATTTGGATTTGATTCATGTCAATAGCAATAATGTAAATAGAATAAAAGACATTCCTTTTTTACCTATTAGCTTCTTTAAGTATCATACTGTAAGGACTGGAAATTGGCAACCAGAAACCATTTTTACTAGCAGTGGCACAACAGGACAAACACCTAGCCAACATTATGTGAAATCACTTGATTTTTATCTTCAGAATGCTAGAATGGGATTTGAACAATTTTATAAAAAGGTTGAAGACTATTGTATTTTAGCATTATTACCATCTTATTTGGAACGCTCTGGTTCTTCTTTAATTGCTATGGCAGATGCTTTTATCAAAATATCCAAATATCCTCAAAGTGGTTTTTTTTTAAATGATTATCAACGACTTATAAAGGTATTAAAAGAAAATGAGGCATCAAAAATTCCAACTTTATTGCTTGGCGTGAGCTTTGCACTACTTGATTTGGCGGCGGATTATCCTATGGAACTTACATACACTATCGTAATGGAAACTGGCGGAATGAAAGGACGCAAGCGTGAACTTGTACGTGAAGAACTGCACGAATTACTAAAAAATGGCTTTCATAGAACGACCATACATTCAGAATATGGAATGACGGAACTGCTTTCACAAGCCTATTCCAAAAGCAATGGTATTTTTTATCCTGCCACAACAATGAAAGTGCTTATCAGAGATGCTACTGATCCTTTTGAAATATTACCCAATAATAAACATGGAGTTATCAATGTGATAGATTTAGCAAATGTGGATAGTTGTAGTTTTATTGCCACAGAAGATGTTGGACGTGTCTTTGAGGATGGTAGTTTTGAAGTACTGGGTAGGCTTGACCAAAGTGAATTGAGAGGATGTAATTTAATGATTAGCAGCATATTGTAAAATAAAGCTAAAAATGGTTAATATTTTTTAAAATATGTTTGTGTTATGACAAATAAACATCATATATTGGCGTCATCAATTAGAGGTTATGCCTGCCATAGTAAACTAGGGATTTACAAATACTTAAATAAAGATATTTGAACTCGTAATCGGTTTTTGGGATAGCCTCTCTCTGCATGTGTGGAGGGGGGTTTTTATTTTTCAACCAGTTCCAATATCGTTTGAATGGATATTTTATACATGCAATTAAAATGTCCTTTAGGGCATTGATGATGCCCAATTTTAGAACAAGGTCGGCAAGGGAGTCCTTTAACTTCTATGATATGATTATGCGAAATTGGATTTTTATTGTAAGGATACATCCCAAATTCTGGTATGGTATTACCCCAAATAGATATAATTTCCTTACCAAAAGCAGCAGCTATGTGCATCATACCTGTATCATGTGTAATGATTTTCTGCGCCTGATTCACTAAAGATGCAGATTGGTTCAAATTGAGTTTACCACAAGTATTTTTTACATGGTTGCCACTGGAAACTACAATTTCATTGCCAATATGAGCTTCATCTGGGCCACCAACAAGTAATATTGGACTTTTAATATTTTGGCAGATTGCAATAATTTTTTCTTTAGGCAGTCGCTTGGTCGCATGAGCAGCACCAATAACAAAAGCAATATAATTATCTGATGTAACTTCCCAATCTTGCAATTTTACTTCATCTTTCTCAGGGATGAAATAATCTAATCCTTGATTATCATGCTTAACGCCAAGCGACTTTACAGCTGCTAAATAACGGTCAACAATATGATATTGAGGTAAAAAATTAATTTTTAGGTTAACCATCAACCATTTTTCTAGATTCAACTTGTAAAACGCCAAATATTTACCACTCAACTGCCAACGTATCTGTTGGCTTCTGATGTTTTTGTGAAGATCAACAATGTAGTTGTATTTTTCCTTTTTTAGTGCAGGCAGTACTTCATTTACTTTTTTTTGAATGGTGTAAACTTTATCTACATGAGGATTGGATAGTAAGATGTTTTGGAAAGATTGCTTAGTAATGTAGTGAATTTCTGCTTGAAGTTGCTGTTTTAAGCATCGAATAACGGGAGTAGTCAGTACAATATCGCCAATAGAAGAAAATCGAATGATGAGTATTTTCATGTTATCTTTAAAGCCATGTAACAAAAGAGACTTGCTAAACTGCACAAATTTAGCAAGTCTCTTATTAAAACATAAGGAAATTCATCTTAGTATTTGACTACTTTCTTTGTTATTGGTGTTCCTTTTCCCTGAAATTGCAAAAAATAAGTACCAGCAGGTAGTTCTTCCAGCCTGATTTTTTGCAATTGCTCATTGATAATAGTCCTTTTAATCACCTTACCGAAAACATCCACGATAGATAGTGTAAGATTAGTTGTAAGATTAGGCAGTTCAATCGTTAGTTCAAATTGCACTAGTGTTGGGTAAACAATTATCTCTTTTTCAGTTATTTGCTCCGTAGAAGTCAGTACGCGGTTAGCGGTAGCAAACCAAGTGCCTTTGCTACCACCTTGTATAATTCGGCGCATCTGCCCATTTGGCTCAATTCTATTGCTTTTAATTGGCTGCAACGCCAAATAAACACCTCCAGAAAGGTCATAATCATTAAATAAAACGTTATCGTCTTTGTTAGAATAGCTTGGAAATCCTAAGTCTTGGTTTTCTTTTATTAACTTGATTTGATTGGTCTCATAGTTATAACCAACAATCCCATAGGTACTATTTCCTCTACTATCCTCAACTAAGTAATCAAACACCATTACACAGGCATCATTTTTTGATAAAGATGGATTTCCTATACTTTCACCAACATCTAGTCCTGGAAATAGTGGAAATATTGTGCCATCGCCAAAATTATTCGTTGAATTATCCCATGCTTTGAGGACGCTAATATCCCAATAGTCAATATTCGTGCCAAAGTTGCTTTTAATAGAATTGAAAGAATCAAAAATTAAAAATTCACCATCGTAGTCCCACTCTAAGGCATCTGCAAAAAGTACATCGCCAGTGGAAACACCTTGTGCTGTGGTAGGTCGAGTAAGTTCAAAGATAACTCCACGAGAAGTAACTAAATCGAAAACGATAATTTCTGCGTCCAATCCATCGCCAGTATTTAAGTCGCCTCTAAGTGCAGCTACTCTTAAGCCGTCTTTTGAAATAGCTACATTCCGCCAAATAGGTTCATTTTGTAGTACGTCTGTCGTATTCCTGTTAAAGTCAATGAATTTAAGTCGTTTATCACTACTGACGTAAACGACGATATTGCCATTATCAGTAGCACTCGGCTTACTTAAAACGCCATCTCTAATTAATGGATTTTGGACTAATTGCCCATTAGGTCTTGCCAGATACAGTGCTGAATTATTTGCATCTGTTAAAACGATAAATTCTTCTCCAGGATTAGGGGGTAGATCGCAACCACCAGGACTAGGTGTATTGTCGCCGCCAGTACCTCCGCTACTTACTCGTATGCCTACTGCATCAAACGCTTGATTAACAGCATTTACCTCTGGAGAATTAGCTCCATGAAAATCTGTTGCTGCTTGTACAATAGCTAAGCGTGCATCCACAAATCGAGAAGAACGAGTTAAATAATTGCTCAATGCTCGATAATAAATTTGTTCAGCTTTCTCTTTAGAGGTAGCCGTTGCAATCAAATAAAATGCTCGATTGGGGATTCCGCTATTAATGTGTACACCGCCGTTATCTTCATTACCAAAATATTGTTCGCTAGTGTTCGCAGGTTGCCAACCATTGTCGCGTAAAGAACGTCCACCGTTATTTGGATTTTGCATATCTCTCATTGCACCAGAACGGAAAACGT
Source organism: uncultured Saprospiraceae bacterium (assembly GCA_937944245.1). Classification (GTDB taxonomy): domain Bacteria; phylum Bacteroidota; class Bacteroidia; order Chitinophagales; family Saprospiraceae; genus JAAUTG01. Next base: position 14,845 of record CALDYY010000034.1, read on the forward strand.
TTCTTCTGACAATGTCTTCCCCAATTTGCCAATTATTTCGGTCAATCATTACACCAAAAACATCGGCAAATGATTCATTCAAAGCTCCTGATTCATTGCGATACTCTAAGTTGGCAGTGTGTTGAATAACACCATGCGACATTTCGTGTCCCGCAACATCTAAACCCTTGGCTAAAGGCTCGAAAGCGTTCTTGCCGTTACCGTAAAATATGGCTGAGCCATTCCAAAAGGCATTATCGAATCCAGATTTATCATCATCTGTAATATTGACAAGTGAAATAATACTTCCTCCTCTGCCATCAATAGAATTTCGGTTGAATGTATTTCTAAAATAATTGTAGGCAACTTCTGCATTGTAATGCGCCGATATTGCTGTTGGATTATTCCAAATATTGTTTTGCGAAAAATGTTGAACTACCTCAAAATCGTCATTTGCGGGAGAATTATTCTGACCATTAATAGTCCAAATAGCACCTATGGGTTCATTAGGCATTTTTGATCTTGTTCGATTGAACATTGTCTTAGCAGCATCTAATAGATAGTAGCCTCCACCAATTTCATACGTGTTAATATTTCTAACCACGCCCTTTAAGTCAGTACCTCTAGCTGTTACTGCGCGGTCAAAAGGTTCTTCATCTGTCGGAATATGCTCCTCGCCATGATGATGTATTTTACAAACTTGGTCAAATTGGTCTAATATTTCTCCAGAATGAGCATCTACGATAATTTTAAAGCGGTGTGCTAAGTTCGGCACAAACTCTGCGACCCAAGCTAAATGTACTTCATTGATTTTATTTTCTGTATGATAAATCATTAATGTCAAGTCCAAAGGTTCATGCCCTAATATCTGACGCTCAAAGGCATTTAACTCTTTTATGTTTGTTTTTTCTGTGATTGATAGTTTTATAATGTCAACTGCTTGCTGTTGATTAATATTGGGTATAACATTTTCTAATGTAGGCGTAGGATAAAAATACCCATTGCTAGCGTAAATATCAGCTTTATTAAAATGTACAAACAGTTCACCATTATATACTGGAATATCTTTATAGATTTGTTGTAACCGAATATGTGTAAATCCTAGCTCATCTTCTTGTGTACTAAATATTTTAAATTCTGACTTAGGTTCGTTTATCTTCAAGACATCTTTCAGTGCATCAAGATAAGCAAAGGTATAATCCTCTTTTTTTTGCTTATCTATATGTTTATTGTTTTTGATTTCATTTGGTAAACCATGAATAAAAATAGGCATTCCATAATCATTCCTGATAACTTCTATACCGTAAATAGCGTTCGCAACAGATTGATAAAATGAAGCCCACTGTCTTGTAGTGCTGAAGTTTCTATTTCCGGTAGGGTAGTGCGGGATGGGTTCGGTAGTTAAGTTAAACTCTTGAGCATTAGAATGTTGTGCTTTATCTTTAAACTGCTCTAAGTAAGGCTTAAATTGTGAGTTAGCTAGTTGAAAACTAGCAAAAAATAAAATAAATAAAGTAAAAGTTTTCATTTTTATAACGGTTTTAATGATAAAAAGCTGAATTATTTTTTCACTAATTGTTGAAGTTCCTGATACCATTGTTTTAGCTCAACAGGAGCTTGAAAATCTGCTGCACCCCATGTCATTTGCCTTTGCTTATCTGCTTCTTTGTAAGTAATAAAGTAGTAAACGTTACTTGGGTAGTTTATATTGGCATCGAATAGCGGTGTCGTTTCAGAGCGTTGAAAGTGTTTTTTACACTCCTTTTTATTAATTTTTCTAACTTCGTTTGTAATTTTTAACAGTGAGTTAGCTTCAAATAACTGACCATTTTCCAATAGAATATAAGAAACAATTTCTCCTGAAAAGCCCCCGCCTTTGCCAAAGATAAGTTGTTTTTCAGGTAAATTATTAGCAGTATATTTGGTTGATTTGCAGCCTAAAATAGAAAAAAAGAACAGCAAAGAAATGTACTTCATTAATTTTGAGTTTTAGTTGACTAAATATATATAAATGTAGTGTTCTGTAATTATATTTTGTTCCCTAATCTCCAATAATTTTTTAGTATTAGCACTATATCTTTTTCTGTGGAATAATCTTTGGCGTAGAAAAAATTGAGCCTTGCCAAAGTGTCTTCATTTATTTCGAGCGTTTGATTCAAATGATTTGCAACGGGAATAATGCTTGGTCGAATAGTAGGTAAAGAAAATTGATGATTAACCATGCGATTGTAACCGACCCAAGTTTTTTTGCCTAAGAAAACATAAATTATATTTTTGATAAAATTAGTTCTATTTGGTATAAAAAGTAAATGAATAGGTAAGGTAGTTAATAAAACCAACACGACTAAAATATCCAGAAGCCTTTTACTACGCCGTTGTAGAGATTGTGCTATATTATATTTAATATCAATAGTATATAACTCTCCAGGTGTGTTTTTAGAATGGCTACCAATAACAATTAAACTTTCATGAGGTACAATTTTATAATCTACACTACTTCCTAATTTAGTCATCCATTCTATAATAGCTTCTGCTCTTACATCTTTGGAACAAAATATAATTTCTTCTATATTATAAATTTTTACCACCTCTGAAAGTGAATTAATAGAGCTAATATAATGCTTGTTACTCTCTTTAAATGGATTAATTGTACCGATTAAATTTTTTTGAACATTAGCCTTTCTAAGTAAATCTTCTACACGTTCACTCTCTTCAACTGAACCAATAATAACTAAATTTTTAGGCGTTACTTTCCCAATATTAAAATTCTTATATTTCACAAAATGTAAACCTAAGCGAATAACAGAAATAATAGCTAAATTATAAATAGTGGATAATAAAATAATAGCTCTCGATGACCGATATTCTAAAGGAAGAAACCCATAAATAGCAGAAATAAAAAGTGTACCCAATATAATGCCTCTTGCTAATCGTATTAAATTATTTTTTTGGTCGTAATTTCCATTAAAGTAGATACTAATACTCCAAATTAAAGTATAAATTGGAAAGTTGATATATTTTATCCATTCTGGATAATAATTTATGTCTTGAAAATGATAACCTCCCCAGACTGTTTTTATCAACAACAACCCCGTGTAAATAATGATAGCATCAAGAATCGGTAAACTTAATTGTTTGATAAGATTATTCAATAAGGTAATAACAGCTCGAAAATAGATAGCTAATTTAAGTAGCAAAATAAACCAGTACGCAGATCTACCTTGAAAGTGCTTTTGGGCAAATAATATCATAGCATTATAAAAAACACGAACATAATTAAGGCTTCCTTTTTTAGTGCTTTCTCCTTTATAATGTATAATAGTTGTTTCTGGAAAATAATAGTTTTTATAACCCGCTAATGTAATTCTATAAGAAAGGTCAATGTCCTCGCCATACATAAAGAATCGTTCATCCAGATAGCCAATTTTGTCTAGCACTTCTTTACGTATCCACATAAATGCACCTGCTAGCACATCAACTTCATGTGTCTTATGTTCGCTTAGATGTCCTAGATAATAGCGATTAAAAACTGGAGATTTCGAGAAAATCCTAGAGAATCCAAAGGTCTTACAAAAAGCTACAAATGGACTAGGAAATCCTCTTTTCGATTCTGGTAGAAAACGTCCTGTACCATCAATCATTTTTACTCCTAATGCCCCTGCTTGAGGTGTATTCTCCATAAATTGAAAACACTTTTCAAAAGTATCTTCTTCCACAACGGTATCGGGATTGAGTAACAAAACGTATTTACCTTGGGCTAACTCAATGGCTTGATTGTTGGCAACAGAAAATCCAGGATTGTGAGGATTGGCAATAAGATGCACGTTAGGGAATTTCTCTTGTAACATTTCTATTGAGCCATCCACCGAATTGTTGTCCACTACAAATATTTCTATAGACAAACGCTGCTGCGCACTTTGTACGGCACGCAAGGCTTGTTCAAGAAAATATTTCACATTATAATTAACAATAATAACAGATAGGTCAATGGTTGGCATCATGAATTATTCTTCCTGCAAATTATAAGGTATGCGTCCAAGAATGGAGCGACCTAATGTTAATTCATCCGCATATTCTAGTTCTCCACCAAATGAAATTCCACGCGCAATAGTACTTATTTTAATAGCTTCTTTTTTCAATCGCTTAGAAATATAAAATATAGTTGTGTCTCCCTCAATGGTTGGACTAATTGCCATGATAATTTCTTTTACCTCTTCTAATTGCGCTCGCTCAACGAGCGTATCAATATTTAATTCACTTGGTCCAATACCTTCAATCGGGGAAATGACACCGCCTAGCACATGATAAAGCCCTCTGTATTGTCCTGTTTCTTCAATAGCGATAATATCTCTTATAGATTCAACTACGCAAATGACCGTACGTTCTCGACGCAAATCGCTACAAATAGTACAGATTTTATGGTCGGATATATTATGGCAAATTTGGCAATTTTGCACATTGAGGCGCATATTTTTGATAGCATCTGTAAATTGTTCTGTGAAGGCGCGGTCTTGGTTGAGTAGATGTAATACCAGTCGCAACGCCGTTTTCTTACCAATTCCTGGTAAGCTGGCAAACGCCTGCACTGCATCTTGTACCAATTTTGATGAAAAATTCATATTCTTTTTTCAACTTTTGAATCGCAAAGTTATTGAATAAGAACAGATTTTTAGGAAAAACCACGTGTGGAACACTTTTTTATCTAACTCTTTAAAAGAGAAAACAAACTTTTTTCTTTTAAAGAGAGAAATATTGCATTTTTGCGTTTAGTATAAAATCTGATATGCAATATTTCAAGGTTAAATTACTAATGAAAAAATAGAAATTGAAAAAATAAAAAAAAGAAATTATGGCTGAAGTGATTACTATGCCCCGAATGAGCGATACTATGGTAGAAGGTAATATTGTGGCATGGCACAAGAAAGAAGGAGATACCATAGAATCAGGCGAATTATTAGCGGAAATTGAAACGGACAAAGCTACTATGGATTTTGATAGTCCTATGGATGGCGTATTGTTGCATATTGCAGTAAAGGAAGGCTCTGTTGCAATTGATGATATAATTGCTGTTATCGGAGATGAAGGGGAGGACTGGCAAGCAGCACTCAATAGTATAGCAAAGGCATCTAACGCCGGTGTAAGTAATAATGCCTCTGCGAAAGCGAAATCTACACCATCAGTGGTAGCAACTAATCTATCGGACGATAGTAGTGCATCTGAGGAAATGCGAATTAAGGCATCACCTTTAGCTAAAAGCATTGCCAAAGAAATAGGTATTGATTTGAGCAGTATAAAAGGCTCAGGCGATCAGGGTAGAATTATTAAAAAGGATGTAGAAGCCTTAATAGGTGGTAAGCCTATGCCTATTGCGACACCAAAAGTAGCTGTAAGTAAATCTGCACCAGCGCAAGAAGTTGCTCCATCTCAAGAGGTGAAGGAAACACCTGTCGCTGCACCAGCAATTACGCCATTTATGTTCTCGGGAAGTGGCGACAACTATGAAGATGTCCCCGTAACGCAAATGAGGAAAGTAATCGCTCGCCGATTAGGAGAAAGTAAATTTGGGGCGCCACATTTCTATTTAACTATTGAGATTGATATGGAAAAGGCAATTCAATTGCGCAAGCAGTTGAATGAAGTTGCTCCAGTAAAATTATCCTTTAATGACTTGGTAATAAAAGCTAGTGCCGTTGCTTTACGCAAACATCCAGCGATTAACTCTTCTTGGATGGAAAGCTATATTCGCTTTAACAAAGAAGTGAATATAGGTGTAGCAGTTGCAGTGGAGGATGGCTTGCTTGTACCTGTGGTGAAGTATGCGGACATTAAAACACTTTCGCAAATTAATGTCGAAGTAAAGGAAATGGCAGGTAGAGCTAAGAAAAAGAAATTGCAACCACAGGAAATGCAAGGCAATACTTTTACGATTTCTAATTTAGGAATGTTTGGTATAGAAGAATTTACAGCCATTATCAATCCACCTGATGCTTGTATTTTAGCAGTTGGCGGTATTATTGAGAAACCTGTGGTTAAGGACGGCAACATTGTTGTAGGGCAGCAAATGAAGGTAACACTTTCTTGCGATCATAGAGTAGTAGATGGCGCAAGTGGCGCACAATTCCTGATGACATTTAAGGAAATTCTGGAAGACCCTATTCGCCTATTGGTGTAATATTTTTTGGTATCTTAACATAGCTGAATAGTAAATATACTATTCGGCTATCTAGTTTAATATGAAGAAAGTTATTGTTTTAGGAGCATCTACAAATCCTGATAGAGCTTCCTATATCGCAGTCCAGCGATTGAAAGCCGCTGGTTATGAAGTTTTCCCAATAGGAACTAGCAAAGGTGAAATACATGGTATTGAGATGATTAATGAGCCACTTTCTTTAGAGCATGTAGATACTATCACTCTTTATCTCAATCCAGAACGTCAAAAGGAATATTACAATTACCTGCTTTCCTTAAAGCCCAGACGTATCATATTCAATCCGGGAACTGAGAATCCAGAATTTGTACAACTAGCCAATCAAAATAATATTGAAGTTGAAGTCGCTTGCACTTTAGTATTATTGGCAACCAATAGTTATTAGTATTGATTGCCAATCTTTCTTTTTGGTTTTTCCATATTTTCCATAGTATCATTGGCAATTTTAAATTCTACTCGCCTATTCATATAGCTTTCATCTTTATCAGTGACCATAGTATCTTTATCCCCCTTCCAAATAAGAATTAGCCGTTCCCTTCTGATGTTTTTTTCTGTAACTAGATAATTAATTACTGCTTCTGCCCTGTTGTAGGATAGCAAATCATTAAAATGCTCTGCTCCTTTTTGGTCGGTGTACCCAATGACTGCTAACTTTAAGTTACTATTCAAATTAAGTAAATCCGCTATATGTTTCAACTTAGGTATTTCGGTAGCTCTAATTTCAAATTGGCTTGTTTTGAAATGAATATTTGGAAAAAATAGAGGAAGCATTTCTAGTTGTTCTCTAATCTTTCTATCTACTTCTTCCTCTGTTATATATATGGGCTTAGTAGCCACGCCTTCATCATCGTATTCATGATTTGGTGGAGAGTAAGGTTCTTTATCCTTATAGTCTGGAATACCATCTTCATCGCTATCTAGCGTAACGCCTCTGGTGTCCACACGTGCGCCAAGTGGTGTATCCGGCTCTAAATCGAATATATCTATCACTCCATCACCATCGCTATCTTTAGGGATAAACACAGGTCGTTCCTTGAGTTCGACAATATTTGAAATGATGCTTTGCAAAGGATTTACCCAGTAGAGTGGTTCAGATTTATCTTTTTTCCCGATGTTAAAGTTTAGCCTAACACTAGTATAGTTGGTAATATCACGAAAACCTTTATTTTCAAACCCATCTATGCGGTCGGCGTATTTGCTAAATAATGAACCAAATTTATGGTCTATCCCGATATTCATATTTTCATTAACTCGAATAGAAATGCCACCACCAGTATCCAATATAGGCGAATTTGCATTTTTTACATTAATCCCTTTTGTGCCACCGTTAGGTTGCTGTTCCACTGAGAATTGATTAAACCCTCCACCCAAAAAGACATATATATTCGTTCTTCGAGTAGGCTCATCCCACTTTAAGTTATTTAAGCTAATCAGACCTTGTAGTGTAGTAGAAAACCAGTTCGTTCTAAATTGATTGGTAGCATTGAACCGCTCTCCTTCCATAAACCCATAGTTAGCATCTATTCGGAAGGAAAAAATGTAATCCAGTGAACGCCTAACATGGATACCACCAGCAAATCCTGGATTAAATGGAATATCGCCTGCTATAAAAAGGTGTCCGATGTGTGTCCCTACTTCCCATTTATGAGCAGGTGTGGCATTCAATTGAATTCGTTGCTCTAACTGACCAAATAAATGAAAAGGTATGAAGAGTGCAAGTACAATAAAATAGTGTTTCATATTCAAAAATCGTCATTATATTCTAAATCTTGCCTAGCAGCAGCCAGTTCATTCCAAGCGTGCTTATCCTGCTGCTGTTTAGCTATTTCCATTCCACGATTGTAAATGTCAAATGCTTCCTTGGGTTGATTTAATTTTTCGTAATATTTTCCTAAATGATAGTAAGTACCAACATAGTCTTCATGTTCACTCGTCAACTGCTGATAATATTTTAAAGTAGCTTCTTGCTCATCAAGTCCTTCGTATTCCTTTGCAATGGCAAACAGCAAAAACGGGTCATTTGGACTACTTTCCAAAAATACAAATAATTTCTTTAGTCGCTCTGAAATCATGAAATGACATTTTTTTGATAAAAAATAATGTATTTAGCGAAATTTCGCTGGACTTAATATTGTTTTAACTGTTAAAATATGTAATTTTACATTCATAAACGAAGTTCAAGAATAAATATCAATTAATTTACAAAATGAAAATATTAGTTTGTATTAGTCAAGTCCCCGATACGACTGCTAAGATATCATTTAAAGAAGGTAATACTGTTTTTAATACAGATGGTGTTCAATTTATAATGAACCCCTATGATGAATGGTATGCGTTAGTAAGAGCATTAGAAATCAAAGAAAGTCAAGGTGGTAGCGTTACTGTTATCAATGTTGGACCTGCCGAAAATGAAACTGTTATCAGAAAGGCACTGGCGATTGGTGCTGATGATGCCATTCGAGTAAATGCAGTGTCAAGTAGTGCCTTGTTTATTGCAAAGCAAATTGCAGAAGTAGCCAAAGCAGCACAATACGATATTGTATTCACAGGTAAAGAAACCATTAATTTCAACCGTTCGGAAGTAGGTGCTATGATTGCAGAATATCTTGACCAGCCTTACATTTCTTATGCTACCCATTTAGATTTGCAAGGTAAGACAGCAACCATTGTTCGAGAGATTGAAGGTGGTAGTGAAACCTTAGAAGTAGATACGCCTTTTGTAATAAGTGCAGCTAAAGGCTTAGCAGAGCAACGTATTCCAAACATGAAAGGAATTATGACTGCAAAGAAAAAAACATTAAAAGTGGTAGAACCTATCGCTTTTGATGATATATCTTTCCCAGTAAGGTATGAATTGCCACCAAGTAAAGCGGGGGTAAAGCTATTGGATGCAGATAACATGGAGGAATTAGTTCGATTATTGCATGAAGAAGCTAAAGCTATTTAACCATTTACATTAAAGTAATTAAATATATGATACTCATATTTGCAGAAGTTCAAAATAAAACATTCAAAAAACAAACGCTAGAGCTAGTTACCTATGGCTCAAAAGTAGCGAAAATGCTCAATACAAGTTGTGTAGTTCTTGTCTTGGGAGAGGCAGAAAATGCCGGTCAACTTGGAAAATATGGCGCAAACAAAGTTTATCAAGTAGTGAATGACCATCTAAATACCTTTGATAGTCAAGTATATACACAAGTAATTGCCAAAACCGCTGAACAAATTGATGCAAGCGTTATTGTGTTGGCACATTCTTCCACAGGAAAATCTATCTTAGGGCGTTTAGCTGCTAGATTCAATGCTGGTTCAGTGGCAGCAGTCAACACGCTTCCTAGTATTGATGGAAACTCCTTTGAAGTACAAAAAACTGTGTTCTCAAGCAAGGCTATTGCTACTTACAGCATTAAATCGGAAAAGAAAATTCTTTCCCTCTCTGGTAACTCTATTGCCCCGGAAATACTTGGCAATGAAGTAGAGGTGGAGTTGTTGAGCATTGACGTTCCTGCGCCTAAAGTACGTGTAAAGGAAGTAAAAAAAGTGGCAGGTATTGTGCCATTGCCAGAAGCTGAACTTGTTGTTTCGGCTGGACGAGGATTAAAAGGACCAGAAAATTGGGGGATTATTGAAGAATTAGCAAAAGAACTTGGCGCAACTACAGCTTGCTCGCGTCCAGTGGCAGATACAGGCTGGCGACCTCATCACGAGCACGTTGGACAAACAGGTGTGGCTATCCGACCCAACTTATATATTGCAGTAGGAATATCTGGTGCAATACAACATTTGGCAGGAGTAAATAATAGCAAAACGATTGTGGTTATCAATAAAGACCCAGAAGCACCATTTTTTAAAGCAGCAGATTATGGGGTGGTCGGTGACTTATTCGATGTAGTCCCCAAATTAACGCAGGCGGTTAAAGATTTTAAAAGTAAGTAAAATGTCATCCTTAGCGCAATCTTTTGTTTTAATCGAACAAAAAGTTGTTTCTAAGATAAGTTTGTTATACATTTGCGCTGCTGTAAATGATTGATATAATCACTAACGGTTTCGGGTTCAACAGCAGAGCCTGATTGCAAATATTAATAAATGGCAGAATATTCATCAAAAGAAAAAGTTCAAGAAATTTTCACACAGTATGGCGGAAATGCCAACAATAGTGGTTCAGCGGAATCACAAATCGCGTTGTTCACATTCAGAATAAAAGCGCTCTCCGAGCACTTGAAAACTAACAAAAAAGATCACTCTTGCAGAAGGTCCTTACTAACATTGGTAGGTAAGAGAAGAAGTTTGCTAAACTATCTAATGAAAAAAGATATTGAGCAATACAGGATATTAATAGAGAAATTGGGTATCAGAAAATAGAGAAGAATTAAAACGGCTATATTTGACATATCGAATATAGCCGTTCAAGTAAGAAACATCCTACTAAGCGTATTAATTTAATATAGTTCATCCTCGAACTAATAATATGCTATAGCAAATTGTGTAGCTTCTTTTATTTTTTAGTTGCATCCTATCGTATCTTGATAGAATAATAAAGTTTGCTCTAAGGCAAATGTAACCATTAAATAAATAATAAACATGGGAAATAAAATTCCTACTACAACCTCTTTTAACTTACCTAGCGGTCAAGAAGTTATCATAGAAACAGGCAAATTAGCTACGCTAACCGATGGATCGGTAGTCGTTCGTATCGGCAAAACAATGCTATTAGCCACAGTAGTTTCTTCAAAAGAAGCTAGAGAAGGACAAGACTTCTTTCCGCTTTCAGTGGATTATCAAGAGAAATTTGCTGCTATTGGCAGAATACCCGGAAATTTTTTTAGAAGAGAAACTAAGTTATCTGATTACGAGATACTTATTTCCCGTCTGGTGGATCGTGCTATACGCCCATTGTTTCCAGATAATTATTTGAATGAAACTCAAGTCATTGTAAGTTTGATGTCAGCAGATACAGAGATTATACCTGATGCCTACGTTGGGTTAGCAGTCTCCGCTGCCCTAATGGTTTCTGACATTCCTTTTAATGGTCCAATTTCTGAAGTACGCGTAGCTAGGATTAAAGGAACATTTGTCATAAATCCCACAGTTTCTGAGATGAAACATGCAGATATGGACTTTATTGTAGCCGCATCTGACCAAAGTGTAGTTATGGTGGAAGGTGAAGCCAAAGAATGTGATGAGTTATCACTGGTGGAGGCTATCAAAATCGCGCACGAAGCTATAAGAGTTCAGTGCGATGCCCAGCGAAGATTGGTAGAACTTGTAGGTGGAAAAGCATTAACTAAAAGAGAAGTGGCAGAAGTGCCTGATAATAAGGAAGTTGAATCCTTAGTGGATGCTATGACGCGAGATAAAATACTTGCAATAGTAAAAAGTGGTTCAGATAAGCACAAGCGAAAAGAGCAATTCAAAGCCATAAAAGAGGAAATGCTCGAAAAATTAAAGGAAGAAAAGGGCGAGGAATACTTAGAAGAAATAAGGGACTTCTTGAACATCTACTACGATAAACTAAAAAAAGAAGTTGTACGAAAACTAGTCCTAGACGAAGGAATTAGACTGGATGGTCGGGGACTAAAGGATATTCGCCCTATATGGACGGAGATAGATTATCTTCCATCTGCACACGGTTCAGCTATTTTTACAAGAGGGGAAACGCAGTCTCTCACTTCATTAACGTTAGGCTCAAAAAGCGATCAAATGATGGTAGATAATGCCTTAGACCAGCATTATGATAATTTTATTTTGCACTATAACTTTCCTGCATTTTCCGTTGGTGAAGCAAAACCTATGCGTGGACCAGGTAGAAGAGAAATTGGACATGCCAATCTAGCTAGTCGCTCATTGCGTCAGGTTCTACCAGACGATAATCCTTACACCATTCGTTTGGTATCTGATATTTTGGAATCAAACGGTTCATCTTCTATGGCAACTGTTTGCGCAGGTAGTATGGCGATGATGGATGGAGGCTTAAAGATAAAAGCGCCCGTTTCTGGTATTGCAATGGGCTTGATTTCTGATGGAAAAAGAACAGCTATTCTTTCTGATATTTTAGGGGATGAAGATGCACTTGGAGACATGGATTTCAAGGTAACAGGAACAGAAAAAGGGATTACAGGTTGCCAAATGGACATCAAGATTGAAGGGCTTTCCTATGATTTACTAGTCGAAGCCTTAATACAGGCAAAAGAGGGAAGATTGCACATTCTAAACGAGATGAAAAAAACAATCGCTGAACCTAGAGAGGACTATAAGCCACACGCACCTCGTATTGTTCAGCTAACGATTGATAAGAGCTATATTGGTGCGGTAATCGGACCGGGCGGTAAGATTATTCAAGAAATTCAAGAAGAAACTAAATCGGTCATTAATATCGAGGAAGTGAACGGCAAAGGAATAGTAAGTATTTCAAGTAGCAATAAAGCTGCTATTGATGCCGCTTTAGAGCGTATCTATAAAATTACCTTCAAGCCTGAAATTGGCGGCGTTTATGAAGCTAAAGTAGCTTCTGTAAAGCCTTATGGGGTATTTGTTGATTTTCAAGGACATGGAGGATTATTGCATGTATCAGAAATTTCGCATACTCGAATTGACAATGTAGAAGATGTTCTAAAGGAAGGAGATACTGTAAAAATAAAAGTAATTGGTTTGGATAGTAAAACAGGTAAATTACGCCTTTCTAGGAAAGCACTTATGCCTAGACCACCAGTTACAGAATAGATATATTTTATTTTAGCTTGAATGCAACAATTATGTTATAAACGTCCAAATCATGCAAATATGATTTGGACGTTTATATTTTCAGTTACTTGGAAACTTTTTAAACTTCAGCTTTGTATTAAAGGGGAAAGAAACCGTTTCCTGAAATTTTGCTATGGTTGAGTTAAAATAAAAGTAAGCGTTCTAAAGATTAGTTATAAAAGCAGTTTTAAATCCCATTTCTATCTTATGCGTCAACTGAAAATCTCAAACAAAATTACAACTCGCGAGAGTTTAGCATTAGAAAAATATTTAAGCGATATTGGTAAAATACCTATGCTTTCTGCTGAAGAGGAGGCGGATTTGGCTCGCCGAGTAAAAGAAGGCGATACCGAAGCACTGGATCATTTAACTAGAGCCAATTTGCGCTTTGTGGTATCTGTTGCAAAGCAATACCAAAATCAAGGACTTTCTTTGAGCGACTTGATTAACGAAGGTAATGTGGGTTTGATGAAAGCTGCTAAACGATTTGATGAAACTAAAGGATTCAAATTTATTTCTTATGCGGTTTGGTGGATTAGACAGTCCATTTTACAAGGTATTGTAGAGCATTCCAGAATCGTACGCTTACCCTTGAATAAACTAGGTTCTTACAATAAAGTCAATCAAGCATTTATTAGTTTCATGCAGGAATTTGAGCGAGAGCCAACTAATGAAGAACTCGCTGAAATCCTCGATATTAGCCCTAAAGAGATTGCAAGCACCTTAAAAGGTAGTCGTCATGTTTCTTTTGATGCTCCTGTGGGAGGTGAAGAAAGCGACTACACTATGCTCGATGTGATTGCTACTGGCGATGAAATGAGTCCTGATAATGAATTACTAGACGATTCGTTGAAAGAAGAGGTGCAACAAAGTTTATCCATCCTCAGTCCTAGAGAAATTCAGGTACTTTCCGATTATTTTGGATTGAACGAAAAGAAAGCATTGACTCTGGAGGAAATTGGCGAAAAATATGACCTCACTAGAGAAAGAGTACGACAAATCAAAGAGCGCGCTATCCGTCGCTTGCGCAAGTCTTACAATCGAAATGACCTGCGTTCTTACTTAGGTTGAAAATATCCTTTTACAGATAAGCACTTTGACACTAAAAATTACTTTTTTTGCAGAGTGCTTATTTGCATTTATCTAATTATGCTAGATAAACCGATAGGTTCATTAACAATGATTTCAGTATGATAGCATTAACTTTGCTCGCTTTTGTGGTAATTAGTCTAATTTTATTAGCCGTTGGGTTTTCTACATTGCGTACACTATTCAAAAACTTTAGCCCAAGAGATGCTAGAGTGCAAGAAGACATTAACGCCATGCGCAAAGAAATTGAGCCATTCGTAGAGCAACTTATTCCGCTTAACCGAGAGGAATTAAGGCTTTTCTCCCTCAATCAAGTTAATCAAACGCTGAAGAAAAACATTACTACTACGGGCAAAGGCGTTTTTACTTCTATCTATCAAGAACCGCTCATGGCTTATGCCTATAAAAAATATGTTGGCAATGACGATGCTTTAGTTTATGTTAGAACGACAGCGCACGAAATGATTTATCGCATTAAGAAAAAAGAAGTCAAAGTAGTTATTAATAAAATGTACTTCGGTACTATAAAGGATGGCAAACTTTTCACCAACAGCAAAAAACAACCTGTGGCGCAACTTAGTCCTGGCAATAATCCACTTGCACTTCCAGTATTGGTGGGCAATAGGGAAGTAGGGGCAATCAGTACAGAACAAACCAACAAAAACATTCAAGAACGCGCTTTCAAGTACATCAATCAAGACATACAAGGCGAGGAAGAAAAAGCCTTTCTCAGCTTGGCTATGCTAGAATTGGTACAAAAAGCTGTTAATCAGTAGGACTTCCAATAGTCCTTTACTAAATGGACATAATTAAGAATATCTCTTTATGGTAGTGGAGTTACTCAATTTGTCTTATAATTTATATTATGTTAAATAAAGGAATTAGTTTAAAGTAGGGGAGGTATCCCCTCAAAACTTAGACAAGCACTAAGAGCTTACTCTTTTTGCCTTGCAAATCCGATTGATTTTTTCTCAAACAAGTTGTCGTTATTGAGTTTGAAGTTAGCCACATCATCCAATGTCAGCGTGTGGACAGAAGACTGCGCACGTTCTTCGATAGATAAATTGGCTAGTCGCAGATTTTGATTTTTGATAGCTTCGTTGACAATTTGTCGCACTGTTCTGGCATTGCCAAAGTATTTATCCCGATATTGATGCGTGAAAGCGAGATAATTTTTAAGATGCTCCTGAGCTTCAGGCGTAGCAAAAACCTCTTTTTCATTGAGCATAGATATAGCAATTTGCAACAACTCATCAGGAGAATAATCGTCAAATTTAAGGATTTTATCAAACCTAGAGTTTAGACCAGGATTGGCTTTCAGAAACGCTTCCATGTTATCGGGATAACCGGCGGCAAATACAAAGAACCTACCTCTATTGTCCTCCATTCGTTTGAGCAGCGTTTGAATAGCTTCTTCACCAAAGTCCCCTTGTGTGGAGGTCGCTCGCATGGTGAGTCCATAAGCCTCATCAATGAAGAGTACCCCTCCCATCGCTTCGTCAATTTTTTCGGCTGTCTTGATAGCTGTTTGTCCAACGTAGCCCGCTACCAAGCCCTGTCGGTCAGTTTCTACCATATGCCCGCGCTCTAGGATGCCCAACGCTTTGTAAATAGTGGTTAGGATACGTGCTACTGTTGTTTTGCCTGTTCCGGGATTTCCCACAAAAACAGTGTGCAAATAGAAATTATTCAGTACGCTTTTGCCTGTTTCTCGGTTGTAGCGCACTAAACTGACCAGTTCTTTAATCTGTTCTTTCACTTTTTGCATACCAATCAAGCTATCTAGTTCTTGAATGGATTTTCTGAGCAGTGATTCGTCAATAGGTATATTCGGAATGCCAATTGGCGTTTTTAAATCTATTTTATCTACATCTTCTTTAGTGATGAGGGCAAGTTTTTCTAATTCCAGTCGTTCTGGTTCTGGGCTAGACATAATGCGTAAACCAAGTTGAATTTTAGATTTTTCTATAATGTCATACACAAATCGAGCATTACCAAAAGAGCGGTCTCTGGTGCGATAGGCTTCTGTAATAATTTCATCAATTTTTGCTTTTGAAGTCTCTTCCAGCGTTACCCCTTTTTCTTTGCAGGCGTATTGCGCTATTTGTGATAATTCCTGTGGTAGATAATCTGGGAATTCAAATTTTAGTCTAAATCTTGATTTTAGTCCAGGATTGGAGTCTAAGAAGTTCTTCATTTCTTTAGGATAGCCTGCTACAATTACAGCTAAGTCGCCAGGTCCGTTTGACATTTCTTTCACTAGGATTTCAATTACTTCTCTACCGAAATCCTTGCTATCTTCGTTAGAACGCGCCAGTGCGTAAGCCTCATCAATGAACAGTACCCCTCCCCTAGCCTTTTCAATGGCTTCTCTGACTTTGGGTGCAGTTTGACCAATGTATTCGCCAACTAAGTCCACCCTATCCACTTCATGGACATGCCCCTTGGAAAGTAACCCCATTTTTTGATAGAGTTTGCCCATCATACCTGCTACCGTAGTTTTGCCTGTTCCAGGATTTCCAGTAAAGATAGAATGAACATTTATTTCGTCTTTTTCTTCAAAACCTTTTTTTCTTCGGAGTTGAAGAAATTGAATATACCTAGAATGGTCTCTTACTTGTTTTTTTATCTCTGTTAAACCAATCAGTGCATCTAATTTTCCGGCAACTTCCTCAAAGGTGAGTTCATCATTTTCAGTATTCATAACTAGTGTAGAATGGTTTGGTCTAAACACCTGGTTGACGCCTTCTTCAAAGTCATCCTCAACCTCAAATGGAACGACAGCTAATAACTGATCCATAAAGACAATCTCAGCGGTGTAGTGATCTATACGCCACGAACCGCGCACATTTGAACCCCAGCCTGCAGAAATACGAATCGTATCCGTATCTTTTTCTATGCGTTGCAATTTGATAACTTGACCTTTAAGTTCTCTAGCGTTGTTGTAAAACTTACTAAACAGCTCGCATTGCCAGTTTCTTGTGATGTTCAAGTTTTTGAGCACAATTTCGGCATAGATGTATCTTGCATCCTCTCCATTAAAAGTTTTATAGTAAATCCTATCCTCCAGAGGAACATCTTCGTAAGGACCTTCGTACAGCTTAACCGATTGAATTTCAACGTATGGATTATCAGAAAAGGTAATGTCTCTTCCCGCATCTTCGATATAAAAGTACTTTGTTGCTAGTCTTTCTCCTTCTATCCAAGCCTCCCAGTAATATGTTCCTTTTTTCCAGAATGCTCCTTCTTGTTTATTGCCCCAGCCTTCTCGCACATATACCACGTTATCGTATTTACTTACCTTTCTTCTAAATTCAAGGTTGCAGATTTCTTTTCTTACTTTTTTTAAGGAGTAGCATTTTAGCTCAATATTAACTTCCCAATCGAGGTTGTCAAATAATTTATTGTAAAAAGAAAGCTCTGCATAAATATAGCTTGTGCTGTATCGGTCAAAAACTTGACGATATTTTTTTCGGTTATCCGCCAGCCATTCTGTGGAGGAGTAAACACGTAACTCTCTGAATTTAAAGTTTTTATTTTCAATTTCGATTGTGCTTTCCGACATAAATGAGTACAATTTTAAAACTCAGTTAAAATTAAACAATGTAACGTTTTTTCAAACATAAAGATTTTGATATAATTTTGCTATATGTAGTTATTAGATAAAACGTTAAATATTTTTTTAGCCTCTTCAGGTAGTAATATCTCCAAATCTTAAAACAATGGACTTATTGGATAAGTTAGACTTCACAAACATATCAGCTATATGAAAATCTCAATTATTGGTATGGGGCATGTTGGGGCAACGGTAGCACATACGCTGACGCTAAAAGGGTTATGTAAAGAAATGATACTTTTTAATCGAAACATGAATAAAGCTAAAGGCGATGCGCTTGATTTATCTCAAGCGCTTTCCTTTGTTAATCACACTTTAACTATCAAGGCGGGAGAGGTTAAAGACACTGCCCAATCTGATGTTATCATTATTTGTATTTCTGCACCTTGGCAGAAGCATTACACCAGTAGATTTGATTTCACGGCACCGAACATCGCAATTTTTAGTGCTATCATACCCGATT
Organism: uncultured Saprospiraceae bacterium; assembly: GCA_937944245.1. Taxonomy (GTDB): domain Bacteria; phylum Bacteroidota; class Bacteroidia; order Chitinophagales; family Saprospiraceae; genus JAAUTG01. The sequence continues at coordinate 32,938 of CALDYY010000034.1, forward strand.
TAATGGCATTGAGTCCAAATGCAAAACTTATTCTTGTCAGCAATCCCGTGGACATTCTTACTTATTTTTGTGTCAAGCATTTGCATATTCCCAAAGCTCAAGTGCTGGGAATAGGGACGCTTATAGATAGTGCAAGATTACGAAAAGGGCTTTCCAATTACTTAAATATTCATCCTGATGACATTCGTGCCTATGTACTAGGTGAGCATGGCAATTCGCAGTTTGCTGTTTGGAGCAAAGCCTTTGTTGGTGGAAAAAGAATTAAGCAATCCATTAATTTGCAATCCTTAGTTGATGATTCCGTACAGACAGGATACAATTTAATGGCATGGAAAGGATATTCTAATTTTGCTATTGCAATGGCAGTAGCGTTAGTGGTAGAAAGCATTTACGAAGACAATAAACGCACCATCCCCATTAGCACTCTAGTAGAAAATTATTACGGGATAGGTAATGTTTGTTTTTCTATTCCAGTGGTTATTGGTAAAAATGGTATCGAGCAAACCATACTTCCAGAACTAACACTGGAAGAAGAAGCCTTATTACATCACTCTGCAAGCATATTAGTAAGAGTGTTGCAACAATATGAATTATAGGCTATTATGCTATCCTTCTTATCCTTGCGTTTTTAATTTTCGCCATGAACTAAACAAGAAAACACCTCCTCCTAAAGCAATGGTGGTAAGTAACAAAGCGGTATTATTGTTACCGTATATCCAACTGCCAGTAGCAAAGAGCGCGCTATAAACGGTTGTACAACCTACCACAAAGCAGAGCAACTCTAACGGTAGCTGACCTAGTGATTTAGGTAGTGGGTCGCCTTCGGTATTTGCCTTATTGATAACAGCATTCCAACCATTACCACCAGGTTGAATCAGACGATAAAAACTGCGCAGTTTCTCATCAGAACTTGGCGGCGTAAAGAAAGTAGCGATTATCCAAACAATGGTTGTTAGTAAAGCACCAGTAATGGTTTTTTGCCAACCTTCAAGTGGGATAAAGCCCAGTTGATCGTGGAGAAAGGTAAAATAGCTAGCAATAAGCAAAGAGGCAATCATGGCTACAATTTCAGTAACAGCATTGATACGCCACCAGAACCATCGCAAAATATAGATTAATCCAGTGCCAGAACCAAGCAATAGTAATAAATCAAACGCTTGACTAGCATCGGTAAGAAAAAGTCCTAAGCCAAAACCGAAGAATGCAGTAACAATTGTAGAAATTCGCCCCACCCAGACCAATTCACCTTGTGAAGCAGTAGGTTTGATAAATCTTTGGTAAAAGTCGTTCACTAAATAGGATGCTCCTAAATTGAGTTGCGTGGACATCGTGGACATGAAAGCTGCAATAAGCGAAGCTGCTACTAAACCGAGCAAGCCCGAAGGAAGTAAAGTCAACATAGCTGGGTAAGCAATATCTTCTCCTAATTTGCTATCTGAAATATTTGGAAAAGCTACTTTAATATCAGATACCTGCGGAAAAACAATGATAGAAGCTAATGCAATTAAAATCCAAGGCCAAGGTCGTAAGGCATAGTGTGCAATATTGAATAGTAAGGTAGCCCCAATAGCATGGCGTTCATTTTTTGCGGAGAACATTCGCTGGGCGATGTAACCGCCTCCGCCTGGTTCTGCACCAGGATAGTAAGAAGCCCACCATTGCACGGTAAGTGGCACTAACAATATAGGCACCCAAACATTAGGGTCAGAAAAACTTGGTAAAAAGTTTAACTTACCACTGACATTAGGATGAGTAATAAGGTTGGACAAACCACCAACTTCTTTAAGATTAAGTAAGTAAATACAAGCCCAAACAGAACCGACCATAGCTAATATGAACTGCACAAAATCTGTCATAATTACTGCTCTCAAACCACCAAAAGCACTGTAAGCCAATGTAATAGAGCCTGCAATAAGCAAGGTTAACCAACCTGGCATACCCAACATAACTTCTCCAAATTTGACGGCAGCTAAAGAAACACTACCCATCACTAAAACATTAAATACTAAACCCAAGTACAACGCTCTGAAGCCCCGCAGAAAGGTAGCTGCTTTTCCGCTGTAACGCAATTCATAGAACTCAACATCGGTCAGCACTTTGGAGCGTCGCCACAGTTTAGCGTAAACAAACACGGTTAACATTCCTGTTAGTAGAAATGCCCACCATCCCCAGTTGCCTGCTACACCACTATTGCGCACAAGATTGGTAACTAAGTTAGGAGTATCTGCTGAAAAAGTAGTGGCAACCATAGAAACGCCAAGTAACCACCATGACATATTTCTACCAGAAAGAAAAAAGTCGCTAACACTGTTCCCTACTTTTCTGGAAGCAACTAGCCCAACAATTAATACGAAAAGAAAATAAGCAGCGATAATTGTCCAATCTAAATTGCTAAGATTCATGGTTTAGCTCGTTAATTTGCCTGTCTGTTAGACCAAGCAGGTTTTTAGATGTTTACTGTTTAATTCATGGATGCCTTTGCTTTCATCCACTTTGTGTTAATTGTAAGTAAATATAGGAAGGGATTTTAGCTATCCAAGAAAAAGATAGGGAAAGTTTATAATTAAATTATGAGAAACAATACTTTTGAAATTTGTACGAATTTCAAAAGTATTGTCCACTAAAAATACTATTTCAAAGATTTCATTGCATTAGCTATTCTTGAAATGGCATCTTTCAATTCTTCTTCAGAAGCGGCAAAAGAAAGACGAATGCAATCCTCAGCACCAAAAGCACTACCAGAAACAACCGCAACATGTGCTTCTGCTAGTAAATATTCTGACAAATCATCTGCATTTTGGATGGTCATCTCGGCACTACTTTTGCCAAAGTAGGCACTAACATCGGGAAAAATATAAAATGCACCTTGTGGATTGTTTACTTTAAAACCAGGTATCTGGCTCAATAAATCGCGTACCAAATCTCTTCTTTTCTGGAAAGCCTCGCACATTTTGTAAGTAGGTGTAAGGTCTGAAGTCAATGCGTGAGCTGCTGCCACTTGCCCAAAAGCTGTTGCTCCTGAGGTAACTTGACCTTGTATTTTAGAGCAAGCATCCGCCATCCATTTTGGTCCACCCATATAGCCTAAACGCCAACCTGTCATGGCAAAACCCTTAGAGAAGCCATTAACTGTTGTGGTTTGTTCTTTCACTGCATCAAATGCACCAATGCTTACGTGCTTACCTGTGAAGTTGATATACTCGTAAATTTCGTCGGAGATAATTTGAATATGTGGATGCTGACCAATTACTTCTGCAATTTCTTTGAGTTCCTCATAATCATACACAGAACCTGTTGGATTGCAAGGTGAAGAAAACAACACTGCTTTAGTACGGTTTGTAATCGCTTCTTCCACTTCTTGTGCAGTTACCTTGAAATCTGTTTCGATACCTGCTTTCAAGATGACGGGTACACCGCCTACCATCTTTACCATTTCGGAGTAAGATACCCAGTAAGGAGCAAGAATGATGACCTCATCGCCTTCATTCAAAATAGCATGGCAGATGTTAGAAATAGTTTGCTTTGCGCCATTGGAAACTACAATTTGGTTTAACTCAAAATCCAAATCGTTGTCGCGCTTAAATTTCATTTGAATAGCTTTCTTTAACTCCACTAATCCAGGAACTGGCGTATATTTGGTGAAGCCTTGGTCGAGTGCTTTTTTAGCCGCTTCTTTAATGTGTTCTGGTGTATCAAAATCGGGTTCTCCGATACTCAAATTGATAACTTTATGTCCTTTTGCCGCTAGGTCTCTAGCTAATTGAGCCATTTTTAATGTTGCTGATTCCTCCATTGTCAGTACGCGGTCAGAAAGGATAGCATTAACGTCTATTAACATGTTTATAAATTTAATTATAAATAATTGCAAAAACTTGCTGTATATAGTAAAAATCAAAAATAGTTACCTTTATACTGTTGCTAAAGCAAAAATAATTGATTTTTGAATTGCGCTAAAAGTAATTTTAGTAAAACTACGAAAGATAATGAAAAAGGTAATTATTACTGGAGTTTCAGGTTTCTTGGGAGAAATGTTGTTACAAACTGCGCCAGTAGCAACTGAATTATGGGGTATTTATCATACCAATAAAGTTATGGCTAAAAATGTCAACTTAATTGCTTTTGACTTAACTAATTTTTCGTTGGTAGAGCAATTTATTTATCAGATAAAACCAGATGCTATTATCCATGCTGCTGCTCTTTCTAAGCCAAATACTTGCGAATTGCTGCCCGAATCATCCTTCGCTATCAATGTTCAAGCTAGTGAATATTTGGCTACATTGGCTGCTGAGTATCAAATTCCCTTTCTTTTTACTTCTACCGATTTAGTATTCGACGGTAAAAATGCACCCTACAAAGAAGAAGATGCCTCCTACCCTATTTGCGTTTACGGAGAACACAAATTAATAGCAGAGAAAAATATATTAACCATTTATCCTCAAGCGATTGTGGCGAGGCTTCCATTGATGTATGGCATTCCTAATCGTGTTTCTAACTTTTTTAAAGATTGGCAGATTCAACTCAAGACAGGTCAACCTATCACCGCATTTATAGATGAATACCGAACGGCAGCTCACGGACTTGATGTGGCAAAAGGCATCTGGCTATTATTGCAACAACAACAATCGGGTATCTGGCATTTGGGCGGGAGAGAGCGAATGTCGAGACACGAATTTGCTTTACAAATGGCAACTTATTTGGGCTGCTCTAGAAAATTAGTCATTCCCACTCAACAAAAAGATGTACTCATGCCTGCTGCCCGCCCCGCTGATGTATCATTAGATTCCTCAAAAGCATTTGCATTAGGATATGCCCCTCAAATGCTTGCTAATTTTTTTAAAGCGTAATTAGTTTTACATATTTGCGAAAAACATTTCTTGGTCTTAAATGCTTTGTTATTGAGTTACCAAACTTATAAAACATGATTGTTCTTTTATCACCTTCTAAAACACTTGATTTTGATAAACACTCTAATCAACACTATACTTTACCCCGTTTAATAAAGGACAGTAATAAATTAGCGGAAATACTAAAGGCTTTATCACCTTCTGAGATAAAACAGTTAATGAAGGTAAGTGATAATATTGCAGAATTAAACTTCGAGCGATTTAGTCAATTCCAAATACCATTTACTTTAGATAATGCTAAACAATCCATATTAGCTTTTAAAGGTGACGTTTATGAAAGTCTGGAGGTAGAAAAATTAGACAATTTAGATTTAGCATTTGCACAAAAACATATACGTATTTTATCTGGCTTATATGGCTTATTGCGTCCACTCGACCTTATGCAGCCTTATCGCCTAGAAATGGGGACTAAATTAGCAGCGAATGAATATAAAGACCTATATAGTTTCTGGGGAAATAAAGTTACAGATTTACTAAATGAAGACACTGAATTATCGGGAAGTAATTTAATCGTAAACTTAGCTTCTAACGAATATTTTAAGGCTATAAACAAAGAATTATTAAAAGGAAGATTACTGAATATTGATTTCAAAGAGAACAGAAATGGGGTGTATAAAATTATTGCTTTCAATGCTAAAAAAGCAAGAGGCGCAATGGCATTTCAAATTATTAAGCAAAGGATTATTGAGGCAGAGGCATTACAATCTTTAATAGTGAACGATTATACCTTTAACGAGGATTTGTCCACAAAAGATCATTTTGTTTTCACGAAGTAAACAACTCTTTTTAGTGATTCTCTGCTTGGGTTGTCTATATTTGCAGCGGTATTTAGTTTAAAGCTAAGTATCGTCATCATCAAAATCTTCAAAAATTAGAGATATGAATTTCGATTTAATAGTTATTGGAAGTGGTCCTGGAGGTTATGTTGCTGCCATTAGAGCATCTCAACTGGGAATGAAAGTTGGCGTTGTTGAACGTGAATCGCTAGGAGGTATTTGCTTAAATTGGGGCTGTATTCCTACTAAAGCCTTACTAAAAAGTGCACAAGTATTCAACTACATCAAACACGCTGAAGATTATGGCATTAAAATAGAAAATGCGTCAGCAGATTTTGATAGTATGATAAAGCGCAGTAGAAATGTGGCAGATGGCATGAGCAAAGGTATTAACTTCTTGTTCCGCAAAAATAAAATTGAAACCCTTACAGGTAATGGCGAATTGACTGCCGATAAAAAAGTGAAGGTAACTGCCAGCGATGGCTCTGTGAAAGAATATACTGCTTCGCACATCATTATTGCCACAGGTGGACGCGCTAAACAACTTCCTAACCTACCAATTGATGGAAAAAAAATCATAGAATACCGAAAAGCAATGACGCTGGAACAACAGCCCAAGAGAATGGTCGTAGTTGGTGCTGGAGCTATCGGAACAGAATTTGCCTACTTCTATAACTCTATTGGTACAGAAGTCACCGTAGTAGAATTCATGGAGCAGGGTTTGGTGCCGAGAGAAGATATTGATATTTCTAAGGAATTGACGAAAATCTACAAGAAAGAGGGCATTAATATTTTGGCAAATACTTCTGTAGAATCTGTTGATACTAGTGGTGAGGGCTGCAAAGTAAAGATAAAAGACCGAAAAACAGGTCAAGAAAGCATTATCGAATGCGATGTAGTGCTTTCCGCTGCTGGAGTTACGCCCAATATTGAAAATATCGGTTTAGAAGCATTGGGCATTCAAACAGAGCGCGGTCTTATAGCAGTAGATGAGTATTATAGAACCAACGTCTCGGGCATTTATGCCATTGGTGATGTTGTGAGCGGACCTGCTTTAGCACACGTAGCCAGTGCAGAAGGCATTACTTGTGTAGAAAAAATTGCAGGGCATCATCCAGAACCATTGGATTATAACAATATTCCTAGCTGTACTTACTGTGTGCCAGAAGTAGCTTCTGTCGGTCTTACCGAGCAAGCTGCTAAAGAAGCAGGCTATGAAATAAAAGTAGGTAAATTTCCATTTTCCGCATCTGGTAAAGCTAGTGCAGCAGGTGTAAAACAAGGATTTGTTAAGGTCATTTTTGATGCAAAATATGGCGAATGGCTTGGTGCGCATATGTTAGGCGCGAATGTAACAGAGATGATTGCGGAAGTAGTTGTTGCTCGAAAACTCGAAACTACAGGGCACGAAATTATTAAATCCATTCATCCTCATCCTACGATGAGTGAAGCAATAATGGAAGCAAGTGCAGCAGCTTACGATGAGGTCATTCATTTGTAATAAGCACATTTTTTAAGCTGTATTGTTGCCCAAGAAGTTCAATATAGCTTAAAAAATGTTTTTCAAAAGAGAATTTTACATTTTAACAAGCATTTAACGTCCACTTTAACCTTACCTTAAAAAAGTTTGATTGTATTCAGCGTTAGACATTTGTATCTTTCATTAAAAATTAATGACATGAATCGTTTACTGTTTTTATCACTCATAGTATTTTGTTTTATCGCTTGCGAAAAAGAGGAGAAACTTTCTAACATCTTGCAGTTTGATGGCAATAACGTAACTGCACCAACGCTAGGTCCTGGCATACACGAATTTGCTGTTCGATTTACAAGAAAAGAACTAGAACCCTACATCGGTAAAAAACTTGCAGAAGTGAGCTTTTTTGCAGGCAATAATCCCGATGGATTGGATTTATTGGTTTATGGAAAAGGTACAGAAAATGCTCCTGGCGCCCAGCTTTATAGAGCGAGATTAAACAACATTAACAGCCCACAGTGGTATGAGCATAAAATTGCTCAGAGCATTGATATTACTGGTGAAGACCTATGGATTAGTATTCGAGTAACACATATTCAGACCCAACAATCCGTAGGTTGTGATGCAGGTCCGAGTAAGGAAGGTGGCGACTGGATAAAACATTTTGATGAAAGAAATTGGTTAACCTTCAGAAGTTATACCGCTAGGGCTGCTCAACGGGAAAATATCAACTGGAATATTCGAGGTATTGTTGAGTAATAAATTACCCAATAATTATCACATTCTGATGGCTTTATGTACTTCTTCTCTGGTGTTGAATACTTTTGCTATTAATTCTAATTGAAGCACTGAACGACCAGTTTCAGAGCGAAGTGCTTCAAAGTCATCAGAACGAATGATAGCGACACGCTTATCTTCAGCAACAATAATTAGAGTATTTTTTGAATTAGAATTATACTTAATTAAAGTATTTTTTGCTATCCAAAAAGGTTGGATGGTATTTAACGTCTCATCAATCAGATAGCCTTTTACGTTTTCGTAGTGTTGCTGTTGCTGATTTTGGAATGTAACTAACATTGAAGTAGTAGGTACTGGTACCAAACGGTTGCAACTCCAAATACCTAATTGAGCAATGCTAAGCGTATTCATTATACGCTGCTTTTGTGTAGAGTTTGCAATTAAAGATGCTTGTCGTTCTTTAAAACGATTGATTACGCTTTGTTGTTTTATGTTTATCAAGCTATCCTGTACAATCAACTTCTTTTCATAGTCTTTTAGTTGATGCTCATATTCAGTTTTTGCTATTGCATAGGCTTCGTTCGTCAATACTTTTTGAGCAATCACAGTTGCATTTCCACTAGGAAGCACAAACGTAATTTGATAATTGTTATCTATAAGTGGTACAATCTTAATACCTTCAACATCAGGTGAATTGGGTAGTGGAGGGCTATCAGGAGCTAACTGCCAAATTGTATTTCGATATTCTGCATCAATGGAAAGTCCTTCTAAATCGAATGTTGGTACTTTAGGTCTTTTTTGAATAGGTGCTTGTGGCTTTGTAAGTCTAGGAAACTCACCTGCCAATGCTTGAAGGGCTACTGCTTCTTCTTGCTTTAATAATTCCAGTTGTGCTTCAAAATGAGTTTCTTTTTCAGGCACATCTACCTGGTGATTCGTTTGATAAACCCAAGTCCTATGCTCTTGGTCTAAATAGTACGTTTTGTATTCTTGAAGCAGGCTATCGCTTTTCATATTCAATTCGCTAACCCAATTGATTTGAATGTCTTTCCCATCTCGAAGTTGGATTCTCTTACCATTCTGCTCTGCGTACAACTCAATAACAGCGATAGACTCCATGAGATAGCCCATTTGAGAAGAATCGTAGGTTAATGGAATACCTGACAGGAAAAAATCAACAGGATCGTACATGGAACGGTAAAATAAATCTATTTCTCCATTAATGGTATTTCCTTCTTGGTCTTGAAAAGCTGATTCAGGTATAATCAATGTAGCGTTATCCTTACATTTAACTTGACCGCCAATTACTCCATTAGCTTTGTACTGATTAAAAACAGGTTGAACATGTGTCAACGGTGGGTCTATAAAAGGAGTTGTACTAAAAAAGTTGGTTTGTGTTTCTAAGTATTGCGATTCAGAAAAAGGACTTATCCATAGTTGATTCCATAGGATAAAACCAGCTAAAGAAGCAGCAATAGCTACGCTACCCAAACGCCATAAAGGTTTTAAATTCGTTGTTTTTTTTTGTCTATTTTGTTGTTGGGCATAACTTTTGAGTAAAGCATCAAAATTTTTATATTGATTTATTTCTTCGGAACTAGGTGTATTTGAATTAAATTTTATGTGGTATCGTTGTTTCATTTTCCTGCTTTTCTTTGTGAATTATGATTGTTTACTATGTTCCAGTAAAATCTTTTCTTTTAATCGTTGTAGCGTTCGATAAGTCCTAACTTTTGCATTACTTTCTGTAAGTTGCATTATTTCAGCTACCTCTTTAAAAGAGCGTTGTTCAAAAAAACGAAGTTCAATGAGCTGCATATCTTGTTCATTAAGTGTTTGCAATACTGCCGATAATGCTTTCATCCAATCTTCCTTATCGCTACTTAATGGTTCATCTATAATACTCATCAAAGAAAAATCATCTACACTAACTACTCTTAATTTTTGTGTATTTCTATAGTGCTGCGCCACCTCATTGCTTGCAATGCGTATTAACCAAGCGGAAAAAGGTACTCCCTTGAACTGATATTGTTTAATATTATCTATTGCCTTTATAAAAATTTGCGCGCAAAGGTCGTTTGTTAGTTCATTATCAGTGGTACGACGATAAACAAACTTAAAAACCGTTTCAAAGTAACGCTCATAAAGAACCTTGAAAGCAAGTACATTGAATTGCGCTGCTTTTATTTCTTCCCATTCTTTTTGTAAATCTTTGTTGGACACCTCTTTTTGCACGATTTTTTTGTTGAACAACAATAATATTTCCTTGCAAATTGAGAAGCCTTTACCCTAAATTTTCATCTAGTAGAATCATAGCATTTTAATCTCAATTTTAATAATGCGAAAGCTATTGAAAAGATACAAGTTTCGTTAGTGGAAGCAGAGAAAAATTAGTGTGAAATGATTATAAGATACCATGCAAAGAGTCAGTCATCATACTTTACAAATAAAGTGATTTACTGTTTTACACCCTTTACTTTAAGGCATAAATATGACCCTAATCTTTTGCATGGCACACAATATTTGGAGATAAAAATTACTTCTTAGCCATTTTTTTAGGTTGTATAACTACAATCATTCTTCTTCCCTCTAGTTTAGGTAAGGACTCGGGAGCACCAAATTCATCTAATTCTTTCAAAAAACGAAGCAGCAATAATTCACCTCTATCTTTAAAAACAATAGTACGTCCCTTGAAGTTAACGTAGGCTTTTACCTTAGAACCTTCTTCTAAGAAACTTTTGGCATGGCGAAGTTTAAACTCAAAGTCATGTTCATCTGTGTTTGGACCGAAACGTACTTCTTTGATAACTGTTTTTTGTGCTTTTGCCTTAATTTCCTTTTCCTTTTTTCTTTTATCGTAAAGAAATTTTCTGTAATCAATAATTTTTACGACAGGAGGTTTGGCATTAGGTGAAATCTCGACTACATCTAACTCTAGCATCTCTGCCCATTTTCTAACCGCTCTGGTGCTGTGAACTAAACCAGGTTCAATGGGTTCACCCACTTTTTCTGCTATTTCCGGTAGGTTCTCCCCTACTAAGCGTACTTCTGGGACACGAATTTGATCGTTAACCCTATATTCTTGCTCATCTTGCTGATCTCTGTTGTTTCTAAAGTTTCCTTTTTCAATTTTTTTTGCCAAAGAATTATTGATTTAGTTAAAGATAAAATAACATGGTAACCTTTTAAAATTAAAGGTACTCTTAGTATAAAATGACTAATAATAAAAAAGCCTTACAAAAATAGCCTAGCAAAATGAATATTCATCAAACTAGGCTAAAATAATTTATGCAATCGTGCTTTTATTGTGCACCTGTACCAATTTCCGTGCTAAATTTAATCACTAATTTAGATTGTTCTTTGTCTAAGGTAGCTTCTAAAACGCTTCCTTCTTCAGGATTTTCACTTAGAATGAACTCTGCAAGTGGGTCTTCGACATATTTTTGAATCGCCCTATTCAAAGGACGCGCTCCAAACTGTGGGTCGAAACCTTTCTCAGCAACGAACTCTTTTGCTTCCTGAGTTAACACAAGTTGATAGTTCATGTTGGCTAAGCGCTTCATTAAATCGCCAAGTGAAATATCAATGATTTGATGAATTTGTTCTCTACCAAGACTATTAAAGACTACAACATCGTCTATCCTATTCAAAAACTCTGGTGAGAAAGTGCGTTTTAAAGCATTTTGAATAATTCCCTTAGAGTATTCTTCTGAATTATCCTGACGTGTTTTTGTTGCAAAACCAACACCCTGACCAAAGTCTTTTAGTTGCCTAACTCCAATGTTGGAAGTCATAATAATTAAAGTATTCTTGAAATCTACTTTTCTACCCAAACCATCTGTCAATTGCCCATCATCCAGCACTTGAAGTAAAATGTTATAAATATCGGGATGCGCTTTTTCAATTTCATCCAAAAGAATAACAGAGTAAGGCTTTCTGCGAATCTTCTCAGTTAATTGACCACCTTCTTCGTAACCTACATAACCTGGAGGCGCACCTATCAAACGGCTCACAGAGAATTTCTCCATGTACTCGCTCATATCTATTCTTACCAAAGAATCTTCGGAATCAAAAAGATATTTTGCTAATGACTTGGCTAACTGCGTTTTTCCTACTCCTGTTGGTCCTAAAAAAATAAAAGAACCAATAGGCTTATTCGGATTTTTTAGCCCTACGCGGTTTCGCTGAATTGCTTTTGTAATTTTCTCAATGGCTTCATCCTGACCAATAATGGATTTTTTCATATCCACACTCATCGTTACCAATTTATTGCTTTCACTTTGAGCTACTCGCTTGACAGGAATGCCTGTCATCATGGCAATTACTTCTGCAATATCCTCTTCATCTACTGGGTATCTTTTAGTTTTCGCTTCTTCCTCCCATTCTACTTTGGAAAATTCTAATTGTCGTACTAATTTGGATTCACTATCCCTTAAATCAGCAGCACGCTCATATTGTTGATTCTTAACTGCCTGATTTTTAAGCTCTTTTATCTCCTCAATCTTCGCTTCTAGTTCTTCAATATGCTTGGGTACATGAATATTTTTCAAGTGCACTCTAGCACCAACTTCATCTAGCACATCAATCGCTTTGTCTGGTAAATAGCGGTCAGTAATATAACGGTCGCTCAATTTTACACAAGCTAAAATGGCTTCCTCTGTATAGTTCACATTGTGGAAATCCTCGTATTTAGACTTTATGTTTTTTAAGATATGAACTGCCTCCTCTGCTGAAGGTGGATCAACAATTACTTTTTGGAAGCGACGATCTAAAGCACCATCTTTCTCAATATATTGACGGTATTCATCCAGTGTGGAGGCACCAATGCATTGTAACTCGCCTCTAGCCAATGCTGGCTTGAAAATGTTGGAAGCATCCAAAGAACCTGTTGCGCCTCCCGCACCAACGATGGTATGAATTTCGTCAATAAAGAGAATAACATCTCTTGTTTTCTCTAATTCATTCATAATAGCCTTCATGCGCTCCTCGAACTGACCTCTATACTTTGTGCCTGCCACAAGTGCTGCTAGGTCAAGCATAACAATTCGTTTGTTGAAAAGCGTACGCGACACTTTCTTCTGCTCTATTCGCAAGGCAAGCCCTTCAATAATAGCTGTTTTTCCGACGCCTGGCTCACCAATTAGGATGGGATTGTTCTTCTTCCTTCGGCTCAAAATCTGTGAAACGCGCTCAATTTCTGTTTCTCGACCAATGATAGGATCAAGTTTACCTTCAGAAGCTAACTTGGTGATGTCTCTTCCGAAATTGTCTAGTACAGGTGTGCGCGATTTCGCACCACTGCCTCCTCCTTTGCGTTGTTGAAAACCTCTATCATCATCAAACTCATCATCTTGGTCTGATGAAGATTGTGCATGTGCTTCGAAGTTAGTGGAATAATCCATGTCTTGCTCTACGTATTGTAGCTCTTTTTTGTAGCCTTCGTAGTCCACATCGAATTGATTTAATATTCTCGATGCCATGTTATCCTTGTGTTTTAGGATGGAAAGCATCAAATGCTCTGAAGCAATTTCTTCACTTTTCAGCATTTTAGCTTCTAAGAAAGTTACTTTTAAAATTTTCTCCGCCTGTTTGTTTAAAGGCATATTACCTACGTTTTCTGAAGACTTAGCTGAGGATGGAACACGCTGTATAGATTCTTCAATAGTGTCTTTTAATTCTTCGATATTAACATCTAATGAATCTAAAACACGTACTGCTAGACTATCTGCTTCTTTCATAATACCCAGTAGTAAATGCTCGATACCGATGTAGTCATGTCCTAATTTGATAGCTACGTCTCTACTTCTTCGGATAACTTGCTTTACTTGAGGTGAGAATCTGTTATTTTTATCCATATGATACATTTGTAATAATTCTTTTAACACTTTTTACACCATAAGGTTAATCAAAACCAACACTAAAGTGTAATGCTTTACAATAATTTTTTGCTACTTCTACAATGGTCTAAACTTTAAATTTGATTATTGAACGAATCAACAAAATTTAAAAGTATTCCAGTATACTGACTAATTACGATGAAAAAATAGTGCCATTTTTTTTTATTTTACTATTTGAAGTGTTTTTTTTTTGCTGTATGTCAAAAATAACAAATTTCTGATTACTTTTTAACTTGTGAGATAGTTATTTTTCAATAATATACAACAGATTAACTCTTTGCTGGTTGAAAGAAGCAATTAATATTATTGCTCTTTTACTATGTTGTTGTTGATATAGTATATCTGTTCTTGATATTTTCATTAGTATTTTCCACCTTTGCCATAAAACACAATAGAGATGAAGTATAGTATTGATCAAAAAGAACATTACGCCATATTTAGTTTGGAGGAAGAAAATCTAAACTCTTTAGTAGCACCAGAGTTAAAATCAGAGTTTGTCGTCCTATCAAATAAAGGTGTTGAGAACTTAATTTTGGATTTATCAAAAGTTAAATTTGTTGATTCTTCTGGATTGAGTGCCATTTTGACAGCTAATAGGATATGGAATGCTTTAGGTATGTTTATTTTGACAGAAATTAATCACCCAAGTGTCAAACGATTGATTGAAATATCTCGTTTAGATACAGTATTAAAAATTATTCCGACAGTATCCGAATCTACTGATTACGTTACTATGAGCGTAATTGAGAAAGGATTAAACGACGATTAAATACATCTATTTAAGCACCTGATTGATGATGAAAACGTTTTGCCTACTTATAATTACGTTACTCTTTAGTAGCGTAATCTTTGCTCAATCTTCCGATAAAATGAAGTTGATTAATGACAATTATCGAACAGGGGAACAACTTCTATTAGAACTTAAACACAAACAGGCACTTAAATATTTCGAGCAAGCACTAAAGATAGACCCAAAGCATACAGCTTCATTAAGAGCTGCCGGAACTTGTTACGATTTGCTAGGGCAGTACGAAAAAGCATTGGCTTCTTATTTGAAAGTGCTGAATCAAAATCCGTACTTCTCGAGGGTCATCTATTATGAGATAGGTCGAACGTATTATCGTTTAGGGCAATATTATAGTGCGCTAGGCTATTTTAGTCAATTCGGGGAATTGCAAAATTTAAATAATAATTATTTTGGACTGAGTGTAGAGCGGGAAATCCAGAAGGAAGCAGAGTATTTGAGGGAACTTTCGCAAAGTATGTTGGCTTGTCAAATTTCCATTGACAGTGTGCAGTATCACAATATTCGAGAGGTGATTAATGTTGGTCCTGCTATTAATAGTGTGGGTGATGAATATTTTCCTTATTTAGTTAATAACAACTCATACTTGTATTACACTAAAAGACAAAGCGCTACACAAAAAGAAGATGTATTTGTTAGCGAAAACATTAAAGGCATTTGGCAGTCAGGGCAATCGCTAAGTAATTTCAATACAAAGTGGAACGAAGGAATGACAACTTTTGTGCGCGATGGCAGAAAGATGTATTTTACTGCTTGTGAACGAGAAACAGTCAAGGGCGCATGCGATATTTGGGAAGCGGAAACGGATGGTAAAAGGGTCAAAAAGGCAAAATCCTTAACTGATTTTATTAACTCAGATAGTTGGGACTCCCAAGCATCTATTAGTTGTGATGGTAGTATCATTTACTTTGCTAGCAATCGAGCAGGCGGCTATGGCGGAACAGATATTTGGATGAGCCAAAAAGAAGAAGATGGCAAGTGGTCGGAACCCAAAAATATGGGGGCTAATGTGAACACTTCTGGCGATGAGGAAGCTCCATTCATAACTAATGACGGAAAAACGCTCTACTTCTCTTCCACAGGGCATTTTGGTATGGGTGAACAAGATATCTATTTTGTACGCAAACAAAGGGATGGGCTTTGGTCAAAACCCTATAATCTTGGACCACCTGTCAATTCAGCGGCGCGTGAATTAGGTTTTTTTCTCTCCGCTGATGGAAAAATGGGTTACTTTTCCAGCGACCGAGAGGGTGGATACGGGGGAATGGACATCTACAAGTTTGAATTACCTGCCCAACTTATTTCTGATCCTATTACCTTCGTGGAAGGATTTGTCAAGGATAAAGATTTCGGATTACCTGTAAGAACAACTGTAAAAATAAAGGGACACCCTGAAATAGAAACCGATGAGCGTGGTCGTTTCTTTATCTGTTTTCCTGCAAATGAAGGATTGAAAGCGGAAGTAAATCAGATGAATTTTCAAAAATATCAAAATACTTTTGAAATTCCAGAGTGGGATAATACCAAGCCTTTTACTATTGATTTGTTGTTGGAAATGAATGTACATGGTTTTTCAGGAAATCAATTAGAAGAATCTAAAACAGAAATAGTGGAAGATAAACCCAAACCTATTGACCTTCAAAAGGTATCAACGCTAAGTATTTACTATGAAACAAACGAAGCTGCACTAAACAGTAGAAATAAAAATCATTTAGACCGTTTCTTAGGAGGTATTGAAAGGGAAAAGATTACCAAAGTAGAAATTATTGGTTACGCTGACAGCGTAGGTTCAGATGCTTATAATCTTCAACTTTCAGAAAAACGTGCTAAGGAAGTAGCTACTTTTTTGAAAGATAAAGAACTGGTCATCAATAAAGTTTATCTTGAGGGTAAAGGTGCATCTACCGAAGGTTCAAATAATTCAGAAAACAGAAGAGTTGAGATTATCATCCATTCTAAGATGTAGATAAGAGGTATGGTTGAATCGTTTAGTAATCAAACGATTCAACCATTTTATTTAAAGGATTAAGCAACTTCCGGCTTCATTTGTGGAAAGAACAGTACTTCTTGAATGGAAGGATTATTCGTTAGCATCATTGTCAAACGGTCAATACCTATACCTAGTCCAGAAGTTGGGGGCATTCCATATTCCAACGCGCGCAAAAAGTCCTCGTCTAACGCCATTGCTTCATCGTCGCCACGCTCTGCCAGTTTTAGCTGGTCTTCAAAACGTTGGCGTTGGTCTATTGGGTCGTTCAATTCTGAATAAGCATTAGCAATTTCTTTGCCATTCACAAAAAGCTCGAATCGTTCTACTAACCCCTCTTCGCTACGATGTTTTTTCGCTAGTGGTGTCATTTCAATAGGATAATCTGTAATGTAAGTCGGCTGAATTAAATGGTCTTCTACTTTTTCGCCGAATATTTCATCAATTAGCTTCCCCTTACCCATATAATCATCCACTTTGATGTGCATTTCCTTACATACTTTTCTTAATGCCACTTCGTCCATTTGTGAAACGTCAATACCTGTGTATTTTTTGATGGAATCATACATACTAATACGCTCATAAGGTCCAGCAAAATCTATGCTATTTTCTCCAATTTGTACTTTAGTCGTGCCGTTTACCTCTTTAGCGATGGTTTCAAGCAACTGTTCTACCATGCTCATCATCCAGTTATAATCTTTATAGGCAACATAAATTTCCATTGATGTAAATTCTGGATTGTGTGTTCTATCCATGCCTTCGTTGCGAAACATTTTCCCAATTTCATAAACGCCATCAAATCCTCCCACAATTAATCGCTTGAGGTACAACTCATTAGCAATACGCATGTACAATTTCATGTCTAGCGTATTGTGATGTGTAGCGAACGGTCGAGCAGCTGCGCCACCATGAATGGGTTGTAATACAGGCGTTTCAACTTCTAACCAGCCCTGAGCATCAAAAAAGCGACGCATAACGGTAACGATGCGTGAACGTTTGATAAAAATTTCTTTTACTTCTGGATTGACTGTCAAGTCCACATAACGCTGGCGGTATCGCAATTCGGGGTCGGTAAAACTATCGTAAATATTGCCGTCTTTATCCCTTTTTACAATTGGTAGCGGACGTAAGGATTTACTCAAAAATTTTAATTCATGTACATGTATTGAAATTTCGCCTGTGCCTGTAGCGAATAATTTCCCTTTAACTGCTATATAATCACCAATATCAAGCAACTTAACTAATTTTTTATGTCGCTCCTTATTTTCTGGCGTTTCGCCCAATTCGTCTTTGCCAATATAAAGTTGTACTCGCCCAACAGCATCTTGCAACTGTGCAAATGGACCGCGTTGCCCCATGAATCGTCCAGCAATTGAAATATCTTCCGCTGATTGATATTTTCCTAATGCCTCTTCTTTGATGACCTCAATAAATTCTTGAAAAGTCATTACATTTCTGTTGACTTTAGCATTAAAAGTCAACTCGCCTCTCACTGGAAACTCTTTTGTTAAATCCTCATTTTCAGTAATGGCGTTGGCTTTAAACTTATTTTTAAGTAATATTTCTAATATCGCCGATGCTTTATTTTTGCTAATTCCCTTTATCTGTTGTAGTAGCTTTTTAAGGTTTTTATGAAAATCCTCTGTCGTGAAGTCAATAGACCGAAAATTAACAGATACTTCCTCCGCTGGAAATGGATTGAAGCCCAATGCTCTAATTTTTTCTAAATTTTCTCTTCTTACAATTTCTTGTTCGCTCAAGTGCATGGATTTTTATTTAATGATATATGTGAAAAATATGTGGCGAAATTAACAGTTTATATTATTCCCTCAAAATGAATCTAATTGCCAGAGTATGATTTGTCTGGCGCGCAGGAATGCTCTCATTAACAACAATACAATTAAAGATAAAAAAAGGTAGCGCACTAAACTTGCCATCCAACTATTGCGTGTTGCCATTAGGGAGACATCTTCTTCGTAAATCAAGGCTTGATTAGCTAATGTTTCCATCTCCTTAAAAATATGTTCTGCCGCCGCTAAGTCGCCCAACCGTATGTAAATACTTACTTCTGATGTTCCTCCAAGTGGAAGAGCCGTACTCATGTAACTATTTGAAATAAAACAAGGTATTTTTTCTTCGCGCAAGCGTGCAGCACAAATATGCGCTTCTGATTCAAAAGTGAAGTAACGAAACACCACAACTTCTGATGCTTTCCCATTTTGTTCAAAATAATCTAAAATTTCTTCTTGCATTATGATGTGAATTTAATGGGTTTTCGGTTAATTCGAGCATTAAAAATGACATCATTAAAGTATTCAATTTTTATGACAATCATATTTGATTTTGATGGCACACTAGCCAACACCTTAAGTACGCTTATTGACATCTATAATAATTATATTGTCAAAGAATTTCGCTGTAAGCCATTTGACCGTTCCATGTTAGAGGAATTTCAAAAAAAACGCCCGTCAGAGTTTATGAAGGAATATGGCGTAACAACGATTAAAATGCCTTTTATTGCTTTTCGAGCTAGGAAACTATTGAAACAAGAAATGCCTAATGTTGAGGCTTTTCAAGGAATTGTCCATCTTATTCATCAACTAAATGAAAGAAACATAAAGTTAGGTATTGTTACTTCAAACAGTGAAAAAAATGCGCGTTTGTTTTTACGAAAATATAATATTGAGCATTGTTTCGATTTTGTAAATGGTGGCAAAAGTTTGATGAGTAAGAAAAAAGCACTTATAAAGGTGATTAAAACCCATAAAGTTGATGTGAAGAAAGTTTTTTACGTAGGTGATGAAATTCGAGATATTTTTTCTTGCCGTGAAGCAGGTATTCCCATAGCGGTCGTGATGTGGGGCAATCATCATCCAGAACTTTTGAAGGCACATCAACCAGATTGGATATTACAATCTCCTCAAGACATCTTAGATTTAGCTGCGACTATGATTTAGCTGTTAAGTTAATTTGGTCGAGCTTATCAGCTATTTCTTTCATCCTTTCCTCAAGTTCTAGTAGTTTGTTGAGAATCAAAATATGGGTTTTCTTAGCATCAATACCAACAGGGCTGTCTGCGCTTTGTATTTCGGCTGCAATGCGATCAAATAACAATTTTTCAACATTTAGTTCTTTCATATTGTGTTATTTTGTTGTGGATGAAAATACTTTAAAATTTGGATCGTATTTGTAGATAATATTTAGCCAAATCGCTCTCGAAAAGCGGAAAAACCAAACAAAAAAGATAGCTAATATCCCTAACAGCAAACCAAAAGAAGCAGTCATACTCCAATCCAATATCCAGTGAAAAAAAAGTACAAAACCTATACAAAACCATCCTGAAATGATGTAGGAAATAAACATTGCGCCATAATAAAATCCAGGCTCTGGTAAGTATTTAAAGCCACAGTTAGGGCAATGGTCAGGCATATCAAAAGATTTTTTGAAGGCAAAACTATTGTGTTCAAACAAATTTCCTTCATGACATTTGGGACATTTAAAACTCATAATACTGTATAGCTTGGTTCCCTTTTTTAATAGACTCATTTCTTTTATTTTTAAATAATACAAAACACATGAAAAAATGTTCATACGTTTGAATAATTGTTACATAGTCTGAAATGGATGCTTCCATTCCTTTCTGTAAGGTCTTCTTATTAACTTGTTAGCTGCTTTATTGTTGACAAATTTTTTGCTTATGGTGTCATATGTTAAGGATTGCCCACCAAGTTGCACAGAAATGTTGGCAGCGATACAACTTGCCGTAGATATATGTCCTTGCTCAATATCGGCAACTGGTTTCCTTTTTTCATCAATTGCAGCTAGAAGGTCGAGCATATGCCTGCGTGTAGCAGGAGCTGCATGAAGTTCTATACGCTCTTCTTTTAAATCCTCTGGATACAATTCTCGTTCATAAAGGGCTGTTCCTTTTATAGTTTGGGCTTGCTTATCCGTAGGTACAAACTCGTACTTATAAACATCACCTTTTAGTGTTCCCTTTTCGCCATAAATTTTAAATCCCCAAGGATACTCTGGGTCAGCAGGCGCACCCCAAGTACGATGCTGCCAAACGCAATCCAAATCTCCAAACTTGAAAATGGCAGTTTGTGTATCTGCAATGTTCGATTTACCTGATTTCTGTACATAAATTCCTCCCGTAGAACTAATAGCAGTTGGCATCCCTAAATCAAGCAGCCAGCGCACTGTATCGAGCATGTGTATGCACATGTCGCCCACAATACCATTACTATACTCCATAAAAGTTCGCCACCATCGAATGTGTGGCAGTCCATCATAAGGACGCATGGGAGCGGGACCTGTCCACATCTCATAATCCAAAAAGTCAGGGACGGATTGGTTAGGTGGATTTCCATTCGCACGCATGTGGTAATAGCAACAAATTTCAATATGTGCAATTTTCCCTAGAAGTCCTTCTGAAAGAATATTTTGTTTGGCTTCTATCAAATGAGGAGTGCTTCGCCTTTGCGTACCTACTTGCACGGCTTTGTTATACTTTCGAGCAGCAGCTAATATGGCTTCTCCCTCGTGAATATCCACGCTGATGGGCTTTTGCACATATACATTTGCACCTGATTTAATGGCTTCAATCGTTGTCAGGGCATGCCAATGGTCAGGTGTACCTATAATGGCAACATCGAGCTCATGCTCGGCAAGTAATTTTCGATAATCACCATAAAGTTGAGGGGTTTTACCTGTTTTCTGTTTTTGGCTCACCAACTGACCTGCTTGCTGTAATAAGTTTTTATCCACATCGCAAAGGGCAACTACGTCCACAGGTGCTACTTGCATTAGTCTAAATAAATCACTTTTACCGTACCATCCCGTTCCAATAAGTGCGACTTTTCTGGGCTTTTCCGTGAAGATAATGTCTAATCCTTTTGCACCTAAAGTAGAGATGGCTAAGGTAGCAGCAGCAGTATGCAAGAATTTTCGCCGATTAATATTAAAGGTGTGCATGTTTTTCGATTTTGTTTTGCGATAACTAAGTTAAAGTTTTTTTGGTTTGGTAGTTTACTAAGATTATTTATTTCAATTACATGGTTTAATTTTTAGTAATCTTCCCTAAAACTGATATTTCACTTGCGCACTCACTTCAGAGCGAATATTGCTCTGAATTTCAGTGATACCACTACCAAAACGGTTTTGATTACTCCAATACGTTTGCTCATAGCGTGCTTCAATCATCAAATTGCGAATACCTCTATATCGAGCATTAATGTAGAAGCGAGTTCCTTTGTTATAATAGGCAGGAATAGAAAAGGTATAAAGCAAATTATTTTCATAATGGTAAAATCGGGTGCTAAAACCATCTGTATCAAAAATAGCAAATCGAGTGCTAAAGGAAACCGGGAAAGTTTTAGGGCGATAGATAATATCCTGCAAAAGGCAAATGCCTTCACTGCGCTCCGTTTCCAAGCCGTTATCGGTCCAACCCCAGTCGAATCGAGAACGGACTTCTAAGGTTGGTGTAATTTGCTTAGCTACATGTATTCTTCCTTGAAAGGTACGCAAGGGTGCGAGAAAGTCTATTTTTGTATCATTGTTAGGGAAGTTTTGCTCCTTGATTTCATACCTCATTTGAAAGTAGGCTTCAATATCCCGCTTTTTGTAGAAACGCAATCTTGTACGCCAGTCATGCCCTTTGGATGGGGCATCCGCTCTAAAGCGTAGCCAAGGATGTTCATAAATATCAAAGTAGCCGCTCCACTCCCAACGCGGAGCAACACGCATAATCATCCCCATGTATAGCCCTTTTTCATTGTTTACATTAATCGTTTCTCCAAAACTATTGGCATTGAGTGCTACATAATTAAAGGCATAGTCGCGGTGTAAAATCGCTAAATTAATTTTTCTATCTAAGCCAATAAGCACGCTATTTAATGTGGCGATTGCTCCGTTATCACTGATGGCGGTCTCGCCAAATAAGTTAAAATTACGCCGAATGATAGAATAATCAATACTTGTATTCAGCAAGCGATCTCCACTAAAATAAAATTGGTTATAAGTGGATGTATTTCTCAAAAATAGAGTATTAAATTGGTTATACACCGTTTGAACACCAATGTGCCCGTTGCGTTGTTGATAGCGAAGACTAGCACCAGTCGTAAACAATTGAACGGAGTTTCTACTGCGAATTTCATTAAAATTGCGATGCAGCCCTGTATTGAGTAAAGAAGAAAAACCAGCAAGTTGATTATCAAAACCTTCTGAGATAGTATCTTGAACAGATTGAATAATCACTCTACCGTCTCTTGGTGTGATAGAGCCAAAAGCAGTTAGCAAAAAGTGATTACCTAACCCCAACGTGATACCTACGCCGCGCATGAAACCTACCTCGCTTACAGAAGTATAGGGTCGAAGCGTAGGTGCTGTCTTTTTTATATTAAGTACAAAGTTACTTTTGCCATAACCAAATCCTGAATGCAATATCAATCCTTGCCCAAAACTAATGGCATAATCGCCTATGGCTATGCTTTTAATACGCTTGTTGTAGTTTCTTAAGAACAAATGGGCAGAATAAAAATCAAAACCCCTATTTTGATTTGGACCACTAAAAAAAGGTTCGCCAGAATCTTTTTCAGCAGTGATACCGTAACTCAATTTATTTTCGTAGCTGTATTTGCATCTGAAGTAAAGGCGATTAGGATCGCCCAGAAAACGACTCTCGGGTTGAACCTTTTCTGTGAACCCTCGTTGCTCCTCTAATCCTCTTTCCCAACGAATATAAATTTCATTTCTTCCTCCCCAAAGCATCTTTGATATCGGAAGTTGATAATCATCCAGATTGCTACTAATGCTCACGTAAGGTAGAATAGCTTGAATTGTTTCTTGGTTGAAGCTTGGTATAGTTTGCAATTCTAGTAAAGAAATCAGCTCGCCAAATTCTTGAATATGACGGATAAGATCGTTGATTTGTACATCGTTCAACAAATTTAATTCTGCTAATTGTGCTGCTGATGCCTTATTCAAATTCAGAGGATGCCGAGCAAACTGATTTAGCGATTCATAAACTGTGTTAAAGTCAAAATCTGCATCCTCGCCCGTGCTTTGTAGTAAATCTTCCAAAATAATCTCTGCTTTATCTGATATGTAAGGCAGTGAATCTACTTGACCATATAGGCAATTTGTACTTTGGATAAGTAGCAGTATAAAAGGCAATTGTAAGAGAACCTTCATGTAATATAATTATTGGCTTCAAAGATAGGCAAAAGCCTTTTTATGTAGGGAGACAAAAAAAATTACATTTTTTTTAAAAATATTAATTAATCGAAAACAGCATTAACTTTTATCAATTCATAAAATTGAACTAAAATATGTGGACGAATATATAAACAAAAATTTTTGTTCTGATTAATAAAAAGCAACTAATAAATCAAGCCAAAAGGGTATAGCCTAATAAGCTATTGCCTATTTGCAGGTAATAAAAATAATATTACTTTTGAATTGTAATCAATGAAATAATTAGTATCACTATTTATTTTAGATTACCTAACCAAGTATTTACAAAGCCAAATTGCTCTTTAGCATCAGTAAATATTATTAAACTATCAAAATAATAATTTTCGGTAGCTACCGCAATTAGTGGTTGGTGTACTGGTTTTGTATTGTCAATTAAAAACATCATTTATGAACGAAGTTACTATTACAAAAGAACAGTTGGATGCCGTATTGGAAATTGCCAATAACGGTTTGTTCACTGCAAACAATACTTGGATGTTGATGGCAACAGCTATGGTATTTGTTATGCACTTGGGCTTTTCGGCACTTGAGGCAGGATTTGTGCGCCAAAAAAATGTGGTTAATATCCTCTTTAAGAATGCAATGATTATTTCTATAGGATTGTTGACTTATTACATGATAGGTTTCAACCTCATGTATCCTGGTTTTGAGGAAGATGCTTCTCAAAAATTTATTGCCTTCGCTGGTGCATTTCTTGATCCTGGTGCAGATTACACGCCGGCAGCTTATGCGGAAGGTGCTTACACATACTGGACAGACTTTATTTTTCAAGCAATGTTTGCTGCCACTGCTGCTACTATTGTATCAGGTGCTGTGGCAGAGCGAGTGAAGGTAGGATCTTTTCTTATTTTTGCAACGCTCTTAGTAGCTATTAGTTACCCAATCACAGGTAGCTGGAAATGGGGTGGCGGCTGGTTAGATGGTATGGGCTTCTACGACTTTGCAGGTTCCACTTTAGTACATGCTTGTGGAGGTGCAGCCGCTTTGGCAATGGCAGTTTTAATTGGACCACGAAAAGGAAAATACACCGCTGAAGGTATTAAACCCATACCAGGGCATAGTATGCCACTTGCAGCAATTGGTGTTTTCTTACTTTGGTTTGGTTGGTATGGTTTTAACGGTGGCTCAGTGCTTTCGGCTGACCCGGAATTAGTTTCTTTCGTATTTACGACTACTTCACTTGCAGCGGCAGCTGGTGCTATTGGTGCTTTTATTTCTTCCACTATTTCCTTCAAAAACCTAGATCTTTCTATGGTATTGAATGGTATGTTGGCAGGATTGGTAGGCATTACTGCTGGTGCTGATGTAATTGCGCCTCATTTCGCCATTATTGTTGGGTTTATTGCTGGGGCAATTATTCCGCTTTCTGTGGTAATGTTTGATAAACTTAGGATAGACGATCCAGTAGGTGCTACCTCTGTCCACTTAGTGTGCGGTATTTGGGGAACGCTTGCCGTAGGTATTTTTGGCAAAGGCGATTTTAGTATCCTAACACAACTCATTGGTACATTGTCTATTATTGGATTTACGTTGGCTTTCTCATTCCTTTTTGGCTTTTTGATAAAAGCGACCATTGGTTTGCGCGTTACTGAAGAAGGAGAGGAAAAAGGCTTGGATATAAGTGAGCATGGAATGCATGCTTATAGCATGTAGAAAAATAAGTGCTTCGTTAAGCATGGTGCAAAGTAAAATAAAGTAGTTCGCTACCCACTTTGCACTTTTCAAACACCAAAGTAGCTCTCGGTTAATAGCGGCAACTATTCCGAGAGCCTATTCAAAACAATCAGAAATTCAGTGAATAATTCTGTTGCTTGAACCAAGTATCAAAATTAGTAAAAATACAAAGCAAAATAGCGTTACTCACTGGATTTCGATTGAATTTTTAACTAAAATCAAAAAAAATTCAATTATGAAAAAGATGTTTTACTTTCAGTTCTTAGCAGTAATAGCAATGCTATTTGCAGCAAATTTTGCGCTTGCTCAAGATGAAGCCGAACCTTCTAAACTTACATTTTCTGGTTCTGCGGATGCTTATTTTAGAACAAATTTAACAGCAAAAAATGGAGAAGGCGCTCAAGCACCTGTTACCTCTTTTGCTAATTTACCAGGCTTTAGTTTAGGTATGTTTAATCTGATTGGCAGCTACGAAGGGGAAAAAGTAGGATTTGTTGGAGACTTAGTATTTGGTCCAAGAGGTCAAGATGCTGTATTTGCTTCTTTTCCTTCTAATAACATTGTTAACCAGTTGTATATGTATTGGAACGTAAACGAAAAAGTTACCCTGACAATGGGAAATTTTAATACCTTTTTAGGGTATGAGGTCATTTCTCCAACAAGTAACTTTAATTATTCTACTTCTTACATGTTCTCATATGGTCCGTTTTCGCACTCAGGCTTAAAGGCAGATTTTAGCTTGAGCGACGATGCTACATTAATGTTAGGTGTTTTTAATCCAACGGATTTAACAGAATTTAATCCTCTAGGTACTTACACCTTGGGCGCTCAACTAGGATATAAAGGAGTATATCTTAACTTTCTTTATGGCGACCAAGATGGTCGATTGGATAAAGATGAAGTGTATGAAGATGAAACTAGCTCTTCTGGTGCACTCTTTCAGGTGGATTTAACAGCAGGATTTGATGTTACAGAGGAACTTTATGTGGGCGCAAATGCTACCTACAATAGTGTTGCTCCCGGCGAATTAGCTAAAGGTAACACTATCTCAAAAATAGATGGAGACGCTGCTGGTTTTTATGGTGTAGCTGCTTATCTACAATACAAAACTTCTGATGCTTTCGCTTTAGGTTTTCGTGGGGAGTCTTTTGGAGAGGTGAAAGGCGGTTATGGTATCATTGGAGCTTACGACACTGGAGGTGCAGCTAATATCATTGGATTAACACTTTCGGGAAATGTAAGTATTGGCGAGCTAAAACTCATTCCAGAATTGAGAGTAGATATGGCTTCACAAGAAATTTTTGTTAATGCTAGTTCAAAAGCAACTAAATCATTAGCATCATTTTTACTAGCGGCAGTATATTCTTTTTAAATCTAAAGAATAAGTCAAAAGTAACTTAGATTTGCAGGTAACAAAAATGAAAAAATTAAATAAGGTTAGATTGTAATAACAAAGTTTTTTCTTGAAGCACTTAATTAAATAACACTTAAATCAGTTTTTAAAAAATGTCTAAAGTTAAATTAGAGTACATTTGGTTGGATGGCACCCAACCGATGCAAATGATGAGAAGTAAAACAAAGTTAGTAGATGCCGCTAAATTCTCTGGAAAGTTGACAGAATGTCCAGTATGGTCATTTGACGGTAGCTCTACTAACCAAGCTGAAGGCGGTTCTTCTGATTGTTTACTAAAACCAGTCTTTATCTGCCCCGATCCAGGTCGTAGAAATGCTTATTTAATACTAGCTGAGGTATTAAATGCGGATGGTACACCTCACGCAACTAACGCTCGTGCTACAATCGCTGATGAAGATAACGATTTCTGGTTTGGTTTTGAGCAAGAATATTTCTTGAACGACCCAGAAACAAAAATGCCACTTGGCTTCCCAGACGGAGGCTACCCTGCACCACAAGGTCCTTACTATTGTAGTGTAGGTGCAACTAGAGCCTTCGGTAGAGAAATTGTAGAAGAACACATGGACTTATGTATTGATGCAGGTTTAAATATAGAAGGAATTAATGCAGAGGTAGCAACGGGGCAGTGGGAATTTCAGATTTTTGCTAAAGGTGCTAGAGCAGCTGGCGATCAAATCTGGATGGCTCGTTACTTATTAGAGCGTACCGCAGAAAAATATGACGTTTACGTAGAATGGCATTGCAAACCAATAAAAGGTGATTGGAATGGTTCGGGTATGCACGCTAATTTCTCTAATAGCTTATTGAGAACTGCGGGAAATAAAGCTATTTATGACCAAGTTTGTCAAAAATTTGGTACGCCTGAAGCTATTAAAGATTGTATGAGTAACTATGGACCTGACAACCATTTGAGATTGACTGGAAAACACGAAACACAATCTATTGATAAGTTTTCTTACGGTGTATCAGACCGTGGAGCTTCTATTCGCATTCCAGTAGCAACAGTAGAAAACGGCTGGAATGGCTGGTTGGAAGACCGTCGTCCTAATTCTGCTGCTGACCCTTACAGGGTGGCTGCAGCTATTATTAGAACAGTGAAAGGATAAAACTGACTGTTAAGTTGATAATAAAGAAAGCGATGCGAATGATTTTTTCATGAAGCGTCGCTTTTCTTTTTGGCTAAATTATGTTTTAGTTTATTTTATTTCTTCCTGCGCTTTTTTTGTTCTTTCAATGCCTCTACTTCTCTAATCAATGCGCGCCAGTCGTCTTCTTTTTCTTGACTAAATACTATAGTTTGCTGATATTCAAAATCATCTATTTTTAATGCATCCACTTTCTTACCGATGTATGCCTCAATATCCCTTAAAATAGGCTGTTCTTCAATACTACAAAAAGAGATTGCAAAACCTCGATGTTGTGCCCGACCCGTTCGTCCAATGCGGTGAACATAATTTTCTACTTGTTCGGGAAGATCATAATTAATGACATATTCCACCTCTGGGATATCGATGCCTCTAGCGCTTACATCAGTGGCAACCAATACTTTTACTTTTCCTTCCTTAAATTGGTCTAAAATTGCCGTTCTTGCCTTTTGTTCTTTGTCTCCATGCAAGGTTAAACTTTCTATTTGAACCCGTTCCATCGCATTTTTTACACGCTCAGCACGTATTTTTGTGCGTACAAAAACCAAAATTTTCTTTCCTTCATTTTCGCGAATCAAGCGTTCTAGGAAAAAACGTTTATGATCCATTTCCACAAAAACAACTTGATGATGGACATTTTTAGTAATTGGATCTTTGGGTGAAATCTGAATATGAATAGCTTCAGACCGAACTAAGCTGTAAGCAGTTTGCTTGATTTTTTTACTTATTGTTGCAGAAAAGAAAAGGGTTTGCCGCTTTTTAGGCAAATATCGAGTAAGGTCTTCAATATCTTTAATAAAACCCATATCCAGCATATGGTCAGCTTCATCAAGCACTAGGATTTGTACTTTACTTAAATCAATATAACCTTGGCTGCGCAAATCGAATAACCGTCCAGGTGTGGCTACGAGTATGTCAATACCTTTTTCTAACTGGGCGATTTGAGGGTCTTGCTCTACCCCACCGTAAATGGCGAAAGCCCTTACTTTTGTGTAACGTCCTATTTCTTTGAATACATTAGTAACTTGAATCGCTAACTCGTGTGTAGGGGTCATTACTACGCAAGTAATGCCTTGCGCGCGTTTACTCGTTTTCTTTTTTTGCAAAATATTTAGCACTGGAATGACATAAGCTGCTGTTTTGCCGGTACCCGTTTGGGCAATCGCTAGTACATCATCGCCATTTAGAATAGGTGGAATTGCTTTATGCTGAATGTCGGTAGGTCGCTTAAAACCAAGATCAACAAGGGTTTTCTTAATCTCTTCTGCTATCGAATAATCCTCAAATTTCATGGCTACATTTACTGATTAGATAATAAAGATAGTATTTGAAGAGCGAAAAAGATTTACTTAAATACGGAAAATGATTAATTTTATTCAAATAAAACGAATTGACCATGACCAGCATTAGAATACGTCCTCGTTTTAAATACTATTCCTTGCTTTCATCCACTGAAATTCAAGAGAAAATCAAAACAGCTTTGCTCCACGAAGATCGCTGTATGGCAATCACAAGAACGAATTATGTAGTGATACAGATTAAACCTCAACATTATCATTATTGGTCGCCACAATTAATGCTATCTTTAGAACCATCAGAAGAAGGAACTTTGGTCAGAGGGTTGTATGGTCCTAGTCCAAGCATTTGGTTATTGTTTACTTTTGGCTATGCACTTATCGGTTTTGTAGCGATGATTGTGCTTATTATTGGTACATCAAGATGGAGTTTGGGCATGGCAGCACCTATCTTTTGGTTAATGCCAATACTCGGTCTTGTAGCAGTAGGCATTTATGTTTTAGCGCAGATAGGTCAAAAACTAGGTGCAGAACAACTTTATGTGATTCATCACTTTTTAGAAAATGCGCTCAATGAGCGAGTACAAGTGGTATGAAAGTATTTCAAGTTTTTGAACATCAGATAATTAGAATTGGTCAAATACAAAATGGTGTTTTATTTGAGTACAAACATTTTCAATGGTTTGCACAGCGAAACGGTAGTAAATACTTCAGTCTAGTACATGAAGGCATACAGTTTAAGCAGTATGTAGGTGCTATTCAAGTGGAAGACTTAACGATTGAGATATTGCCTAAGGTAGATCAAAAAACAGAAGATTATTCCTTGTGGCGCAACTTTCTGCTAGATATGCTTCAATATTGCCAGTTGATAAAATTGAATACATTTAACCGAGTTCACTTGAGCTTGAAAGAAAATACTTCTCTACTTGATTTATATTACCAACTTTTTTTGCAAGAAGTAGGAAATTTGGTAAAAAAAGGACTTTATCAAACTTATCAGTCAGAATATCAGAATAGTAGCACACTAAAAGGGAAAATTGCGTTTCATCAGCACCTAAGCAAAAATTATATTCATCGTGAACGATTTTATTCGATTTACCAAGGTCGCAGTTTTGATAATCCGTTCAATCAAATAATTTACCAAGCGTTACTACATCTTTTTAATATTGGACTTACACCTCAACTTCAAGACCAATTAAAACGACTATTAGTTTATTTTCCTGAGGTTAATACTACGATTAGTCCTCTTAACCGTTTGGTATTCAATAGAATGAATAGTCATTACTGCGAAGCTGTAAATATGGCTCAAATCATACTAAGCCACAATGGGCTTTTTTTGGCAGCGGGAAATATGCCGTTTTTAGGTGTCTTATTTGATATGAATAAGTTATTCGAGGAATATATTTATCGCCAGTTGCGTCAAGTTATGCTTAATGTGCAACGACAACAAGCTACTCCTTTTTGGAACAGGCGAACTATTAGACCAGATATTATATTGGAACTCGAAGGGCAGAAAATAATAATTGATACTAAATGGAAAATTCTGAACAAGGTAAATCCACCAATGGCAGATGTGCAACAGGCTTATATTTACAGCCAATATTTTGACGCTCAGCAGACAGTGCTGCTGTATCCAAATGTTTACGATATTATGAATGGGATTTCCATACCTTTCCAACCAGATAAAACAGGAAAAATCTACTTTTGTACCGTAGCTTTTGCGGAAGTAGTGCAATATCGTAAACTCAACAAAAATTTAGGTCATCAACTTCTGAAAATGTTGCAAACATCAATAAAACACGAAATTTCAACAAATGAATAAAAATAGTATTTTAGAACAAGCATTTGACCCCCAGTCATTTAAGTGGCAAGCAGAGCAAGTAGTTCATGTACTCGTGGACTATCTTCAGAATGCGCAATCAGAAGCTATTATCACCAACCATTATCAATCGCCAGAGGATAGTTTAGCCTATTGGCAAAAGCATTTTGATCATATCCCTTTCGACTTAAACCATTTCTTAGAAATGGTACTTGACCGTTCGATGCACTTACATCATCCTAAATACGTTGGGCATCAAGTTGGTGTAGCCGTTCCGCTTTCCGCATTGATGAGTTTAGTATCTAGTATGCTCAATAATGGCATGGCTGTTTATGAAGTAGGACAAGTTTCAAGTGCTTTGGAGCGGATTGTCATAAAAGAGTTAGCGCCTTACTTTGGTTACGGCGAACAAGCTGACGGTGTATTAACTTCTGGTGGAACATTGGGGAACTTAACTGCACTTTTGACCGCAAGAGCCTGCAAGGCAAAAGAAAGTGTTTGGGAAAGTGGACATACTCAGAAATTGGCGATTATGGTTTCTGAAGAAGCACACTATTGCGTGGATCGCGCTGTACGCACTATGGGCTGGGGAGAAGAAGGAGTTATTAAAGTGCCAACTGATGCGGAGTTTAGGATGCGTACAGAATTATTAACTCCCTATTTTCTTGAGGCACAGCAAAAAGGTATCCAAGTAATTGCAGTTGTTGGAAGTGCCTGTACGACTTCGACTGGGACATTTGACGATTTAAAAGCAATTGGAGCGTTTTGTAAAGCACAAGACCTTTGGTTCCATGTGGACGGTGCGCATGGAGCAGCGGCAGTGTTTTCTCCCGAGTATCAACCCTTAGTTGATGGTATTGAAATGGCAGATTCTGTTGTCATGGATTTTCATAAAATGTTGCTTATACCAGCATTAACCACTGGTGTATTTTATAAAGATGGCAAAGATTCTTATCGCACTTTTCATCAAAAAGCACATTATCTTTGGAACAACCAGGAAGAAGCAGAATGGTTTAATTATGGCAAACGTACTTTTGAATGCACTAAGTTGATGATGAGTTTAAAAGTATATGCTTTGATGAAAGCCTATGGTATTCAGCTTTGGGAGGAATACGTAACTAGGATGTTTAATTTAGGAAAGGAATTTGCCCAACTAATACGTCATACACCAAATTTTGAATTAGCAGTTGAACCTGATTGTAATATTGTTTGCTTTCGCTATGCTCCTACAATTCCAACACAAGACTTAGAAGAGTTGAATAATCAAATTCATCTAAATCTATACGAAAAAGGAGAATTTTATTTTGTAAAAACTAAACTAAAAGGAAAAACCTATTTGCGTACTACACTGATGAATCCATTCACTAGCATAACACACTTGCAAGCGTTGCTAGAACAAATAGAAGAAGAAGGATTAAAACTGACTCAAACAATTGATCGGTATAGCTCAATTAGTTGAGTGCTTAATAAATGACTATCAAATTTCTCAACATGCTCGGAAGCATTTTCTACTAAATGAGCAGCATAATCATTATCTGTTAATATTTTCTGGATGCCTATTGCTATACTTTCAGGGGAAAAAGGGTCAATATAATGTGCGCCATTACCACCCGCTTCAGGCAATGCGGATACATTAGAGGTGATGACAGGAGTTTGAGCGTATTGTGCTTCAATAATAGGAATGCCAAAACCCTCGTAAATAGAAGGAAATAAAAAGAGTTTAGCTAATTGGTATAATGCTGGGAGTTGATTAAACTGGATATTTGGGAAAAGCACTAAGTGTTCCATATTCGCTTGAGCTATTTTTTCCAGAATCTCCTTTTTGTATTGCTTCCCATTTCCTATTACCACTAAAGGTATGCGTAAATCAGGCGGTAGAAGTTGCATGGCATCAATGATTCCCCCTAGGTTTTTTCTAGGAATGATAGAACCCACGTATAACATAAATTCATTAGGCAATCGAAACTCTTGCGCTAAAGCATCTAATTCAGCATCTTCCATAGGTCGTTTAAACCTATCATGGCAAGTTTGATAAATTACACTAATCTTTTGAGCATCAATATTGTAAAATTGGATAATATCTTTTTTGGTATGCTCACTAATAGCGACTATCGCATCAGCATGTTCACAAGCATGGCGAAATTTAGTATCGTAAAGCAAGCGGTCAATTGGGCGGAATTGATTTGGATATTGTTTGAAAATCAAGTCGTGAATAGTCACAACAGATTTAATTTTTCGTTTATCTAAGTTAATGGGGATTTCATGACTTAAGCCATGATAAATGCCTACCGATTCTTGACTAAGATTTTTTTTGATACTATAGCTTCGCCAATAACTAGAAAACCTTGTTTTGGGTTGAACAACTTTTACGTTAGCATATTCAAAAAATGGATGGGTTTCTTGATTTTTTTTTAGTCTTGGTGTAAATAAAAAATATTGATTTTCAGGATAATAAGTTGCTAAATTCTTAACTAGTGTTCTACTGTAATTACCTAATCCAGTAAAATTATTGAACAATCTTTTTGCATCAAAACCAATCCGTAAGGGTATTTCCACCTGCTACTGCTTTATGAAAAAAGGGATTAAGCAAAGATAATAAAACTTCTTGATCCCTCACAGCTTTATTTTTCTGCTTTTACTACTACCGCTTCTCTTAGAGCATACATTAAGCGATTAATGTCGCTGTCATTAAGTTCTAATTTCCCTCTTAGTGTTACAGGCTCCGCCGTATATTTTACAGCTTCTTTGGCATACACCTCCATTACTGTTTCAGGACCTGCACCACCACAAAAAAAGCACATACTATAAGGGAAAGCAGAAAAAATAAATTCTGTATGCCCTTTATATCCTTCTACAGGAATGATGTAACCTTTAATTTCAATAACTTTACCTTCGTATTTCTTAATTTCAGTGCTGAAAACAGGCATGTCCACCTTGAATCCCAACATCTCATCATATTGTTTTTTGAAAGTGATTTTAGAAAGCACTTTCCACATGTTTTGTTCCTGTGCTGGGATAGCAGTTTCTATACTGGAAGTTGCTTTGTTTTGAGCTACACTGATAACACTTACAAATAAAAACATCCATGTAAAAGCTAGAATTGGTCTTAAATATTTCATTGTATTTTTTTTTACAAAACTAATTATTATTCCATAAAAACGTTAGGTAATCAATATGTTTTATCTTTAAGCAATAGTTTAAAGCGAGTTTAACACTTAATTGTAAAAATTATGCGCGTTCACGATCAAGTTGTTACCAAAATTCCAGTCTATAAAGGAGAAGGATGGCTAGGTTTGCCTAAAGGCTTTTTGCGTAATAACGCTACTTTTGCCCATGAAATGGAAAAAAAACATGGTAACTTTTTTCGCTTTCGACTGGGGCTACGCAATTTTTTTATTATTTCTGATGTAGCCGTCATTCGACATGTCCTTCAAACGAACGCCAAGAATTATCCTAAAAGTCCAGCATATGACCAACTTAAATTGGCGTTGGGCGAAGGCTTAGTTACCAGTGCTGGCGAACATTGGAAAAATCAACGCAGGCTGATTCAACCTACTTTTTATAAAGCACAACTCACACTTTTATTTCAAGATATGCTCGAAACCGCGCATCAATCTATTGAACAGTTAAAAGCAAAAATCACCGAACAACCAGTAGTGGATATTACAGAGGAAATGACGCAAATTACAGCTAATATCGTGATGAAAACCTTATTTGGAAATGATTATGGACTAAACAACGATGAAATGTATAAAAGGATGCTTCATGCACAAGAATACATTAGTGATAGAATTAGTCATCCGCTCCAAGTTGCTCTATTCTACCTCAATGGTAAGCATCGAGCATTCAAAGAAGATTTAAAGTATTTCAATCAAAATATTTATCAATTTATTGAGCAAAGAAAGCAACTCACAGAACAACCTAATGACTTACTTTCTATGCTGCTTAAAGCTACGGACGAAGATTCTAATCAAGGCATGAATAATCAACAACTCAGAGATGAGATTATTACGCTCTATTCTGCTGGACATGAAACTTCTTCCAATGCATTATCTTGGACTATTTACTTACTTAGTTTAAATCAAAATATAATAAAGAAAATATTAGATGAGGAGAAATTAATATTAAATGATAAGAAGTTTAATTTAGAAAAGTTATTTCAATTACAGTACCATAAACAAGTTTTGGAAGAAGCTATGCGCTTATATCCTCCTGCATATGCCATAGGTAGGCAAGCCTTAGCAAAGGATGATATAATGGGAATATCTATTCCTAAAAATGCGGCTATGTATATCAGTATTTACGCCTTACACCGAAGCGAAACATATTGGGAGAATCCATTAGAATTTAACCCCGATCGTTTTCATCCTGAAGCAGTTAAAAAAAGAGATAAACTAGCATATATGCCTTTTGGTGCAGGTGCAAGAATGTGTATTGGTAATCATTTTGCTATGATGGAAATGCAATTACTGCTAGCCTTGCTAGTAAAGACATTTCATTTTGAATTAGTAGAGAACCATCCTGTGGAAATTGAACCACTCATTACGCTGAAACCTAAATATGGTATCAAAATGAGACTTTCTTTGCGAGATAAAAGCAATTGAAAATGACAACTATCCAACAAGCGCAGCAATTCATACTAAATTGGTACAATCAAAAAAAATATGATAACCGTTTGATTTATCATAATTATGCTTTGGTGGATGCTATTGTTAAAAAAATAAATACTCTTGCCGAACTTTCCAAAGTATCGGAGGAAGATAAAGAAATTGCTATGTTGGCAGGCTATTTTAGCCAAAATATACAACCCTATCCTGCAGTTGAAAATCAACAACGTCTGTATTCAACACAACTGGCTAAACAGTTTTTTCAGCAAACTAGCGCTTCTCATCAGTTAGAGGTCTTGAAAACATTAGAACATTGGGAACGAAAAATAGTAAAAACCATTCCAGATGCACTACTAAACGATGCTATAAATGCGGTAGAATTTGGCGAAAAACATAATGATTGGACCGTACTGAATAAACTGGAGCAAGAATTACTAAGGGGTGAAAAAATAAAATCTAAAAAATGGCAAGCCGAGCAATTAGAACACTTATTGAATATCAAATTTTATACCCCTTATGCTAAATTGAATTACGCATCTATTGTTGCTGAGAACATCATAAAAGTCAAAAACAAGTTAGATAAAACCACTAACGAAACCTCATCGAAAGCTAAAAACGGAGATGAGCGTGGCGCACAAACTTTTTTTAGAGCCAATTACAGAAATCATATTAATCTAAGTGCGATTGCCGACAATAAAGCCAACATTATGATAAGTGTGAATGCAATTCTCATTAGTATCTTGATTACTATTTTGACTTGGCGTAACATGACGGAGGTAAACCCAAAAATTATTTTTCCAGCAGTTATTTTTCTAATCACAGGTTTGGCTTCTTTGATTTTTGCCATTCTCTCTGCTCGACCAAAAATCACGAACGTCAATAAAGGGCTAGAAGATTTAGAGAAAATCAAACAGAATATTATGTTTTTTGGTAGTTTCACCTCAGTGGCTTTAGAAAAATATGAAAAAGCAGTTGAAGAAGTATTAAATGACGAAAAACTATTGTACGGCAATATGAGTAGAGACCTTTATTTCTTGGGCAAAGTGCTGGCTAAGAAATACTACTACCTCACTATATCTTACACTATTTTTATGGTGGGATTTATTACTTCGGTCATACTTTTTTTAATCTTTCTACTTATCCCTTAGCCTAAAATTACAACATTTATGACAAAACAAACCATCAACTGGGGCATCATTGGACTGGGCAAAATCGCAAGAAAATTTGCTACCGACATCAAAGTAGTAACCAACGCTCGACTTCATGCTGTGGCTTCGCGCTCTTTGGAAAAAGCCACAGCTTTTGCTGCTGAATTTGATGCTCCTCATGCGTTTGGCACTTACGAAGATTTACTCAACTGCCCCGATTTAGATGCCGTTTACATTGCCACGCCTCATGTCTTTCATCACGAAAACACGATGATGTGTCTTAAAGCTGGTTTTCCTGTACTTTGCGAAAAACCATTTGCTATGAACTTACAACAAGTGCAAGAAATGGTAAAGACTGCAAAAGAGAAAAACCTATTTCTTATGGAAGCCATGTGGACAAGTTGCCTCCCTACCCTACTGAAAACCAAAGCATTAATAGTAGATGGAACACTTGGCGAAGTTTTTTCTATTCGTGCTGACTTTGGCTTCAATGCCCCTAAAAATTTTGATAATAGAATCTACAACAAAGCGCTTGGTGGTGGTGCGCTCCTAGACATTGGCATTTATCCCGTTTTCTTGGCACTGCATTTGTTTGGTTATCCCGATAAAATTTTAACTACTGCCAAAATAGGACAAACAGGTGTAGATGAAGAAATTGGCATTATTTTTAAATACGAAAATGGCAAAATGGCACATTTGCATTCCACCATTTTGGCTGAAACTACCACGGAAGCATTCATCTACGGTACAAAAGGAACAATTCACCTCCACAAGCGCTGGTTCGCGCCTACCCATATGACACTACATACGACAGGCAGCGAACTTTCAGAGTCTATTACTTTCGATTACAAAAGTGGTGGATTTGAGTATGAAATTAAAGAAGCTACTCAATGTTTACTTGATGGAAAGCACCAAAGCGACCTTATGCCAATAAAAGAAAGTTTAGCACTAATTCAATTGTTAGATGCTATTCGATATGAAATTGGTTTACACTACGACAAAACCAATTAAAAAACAATGTTAACCTATCTCAAAATTAGTATTTTTTCTTGTTCAACTCAAGTAGTTACACTTATATTGCAGTTCTAAATAAAGACTAACAAAATGAAACCACTAGATGCAGTAATTGGCATAGATTTAGGCGGAACGTTTACCAAAATTGGTGTTGTAGATAAACAAGGTAATATGTTAATGCTCGACCGATTTCCTTCGCGAGCAGATGAACCCTTTGAATACTTTTTGGAGGAGCTTCAACAATCCTTTCAAAATATCAAAAAAACCTTAGGCGAGCACATCAACTTACTAGCCATAGGGGTAGGCGCACCTGATACCAACTGCTTTACAGGCGAAATGGAAAATCCACCTAATTTCAAATGGGGCGAAGTCGTACCGCTAGCTACTGGTATCCAAAGCGTTACTAAATTACCTGTTTTTGTCAATAATGATGCCAACGTAGCCGCACTTGGCGAAATGATTTACGGCGGTGGCAAAGGCATGAAACATCTCGTAGTGGTTACGTTAGGTACGGGCGTGGGTAGTGGCTTTATTGTGGATGGCAAACTGCATATTGGTCATCATGGTATGGCTGGTGAACTAGGTCATGTAAATGCTGTACGCAATGGGCGACTTTGTAGATGTGGCTTATATGGCTGCTTGGAGCAATATTCCTCCGTGACAGGTGTGCGAAAAAGTGTTCGCATATTGGCACAAGAAACCGATATGCCTAGCCGATTCAGAGGATTATCACTAGAAGAAATTAATGGTGAGGAAGTGGCTAATGCTGC
This sequence comes from uncultured Saprospiraceae bacterium, assembly GCA_937944245.1. GTDB lineage: Bacteria > Bacteroidota > Bacteroidia > Chitinophagales > Saprospiraceae > JAAUTG01. Next base: position 71,668 of record CALDYY010000034.1, read on the forward strand.
TCTAGCAGGCGATGAAATAGCCAAAGAAGCATTTGAAATTGCGGGAAAACTGCTCGGCGAAAAGTTGGCAGACGTAGTAGCATTTTTCAATCCAGAAGCTATTTTCTTAACAGGAGGCTTAGTCAAGGCAGGAAAATTAATTCTTGAACCCACACAAAAACACATGGAGCAAAACCTCTTACACATTTACCACGATAGAACGAAAATCCTTATATCAGATTTAGTAGATCAAGAGGGAGCAGTACTCGGTGCTGCTGCCTTGGGCTGGGAGAACATAGATAATTGATGCAGCGAGATAAAACCTTAGGCATTTGTTACTGGTACAATGAAAATAAACGTAAGTTCTAAATAGGATTTAGGCGTAGTTGCGTTTATACGGATGTTGGTAGCCATTTTAGAAAAACAAACACTATGGAAAACAAAATCATAGCAGGATACATTAACGAAGATTTCAAAAAAGATTTTGGAATTGAAGAAACCAAAGAGGACACCCTTTTTGAAATGTTTGCTAATTATTGTATTATTTCAAGAATACACCCCGAAGCATTTTCCACAGATTTTGATAAAATTGAGGATATGAATATTGGAGGCGGAGAAGACACAGGCATTGACGGATTAGGGATTATTGTAAACGAACATTTGGTTTCAAGTATTGAGGAAATAGAAGACCTTAAAAACTTTCGTAGAAGATTAGACGTGCAGTTTATATTCGTGCAAGCAAAAACTTCCCCCAAGTTTGAGGCTGAGAAAGTTGGTACTTTTATTTTTGGGGTGAAAGACTTTTTCAGGGAACAGCCATCAATTAAGTTCAACGATAATATCAAAATTTTCAGAGAACTAAAAGACTACATTTACAAAAACAGTATTGATATTGAAATCAAACCAACTTGTCAGATGTACTATGTAACGACAGGAAAATGGGTTGATGATAAAAACGTTTCAGGCAGAGCAAATTCTGAAAAAGCAGAATTAGAAAGACTTGGAATATTTAGTAGTGTTGATTTCATTCCGATTGATGCTGATACTTTGGGTAACATTTATCGTCAAATTAAGAATAAAGTCAAGAAGGAAATAATTTTTGAAAAACGTGCTTCATTACCTTTTATTAAGGGAGTTAGAGAGGCTTATATTGGCGTGTTACCAATTTCAGAATACATTAATCTGATAAAGGGTTCAGATAACAAAATTCAGAAAAATTTATTTTATGACAATGTACGAGATTTTCTGGGTACAAATTCCGTCAATAGTGAGATTGCAAACACACTTAAAAATAAAGAAGAACAAGACAAGTTTGCAATTCTGAATAATGGTGTTACAATCGTTGCAAAGTCAATAAATCCAATAGGTGACAAATTTACAATTAGCGACTTTCAAGTAGTAAACGGATGTCAAACAAGCCACGTACTATTCAATCACAAAGATTATTTAATTGAAAGCAAAGCATTTATTCCAATTAAGCTAATTGTTACAGATGATTATGAAGTGGCTAATCAAATTACAAAAGCAACCAACCGACAAACAGAAGTAAAAGTTGAGGCTTTTGCATCATTAGAACCTTATCATAGAAAATTGGAGGAACATTATAATTCTTATCCCAAAGCAACACGAATTTACTATGCGAGACGTAGCAATCAGTATGATAATGTTATTCCTGCAATCCCAAAGGAAAGAATTATTACACTTGCAGCACAAATTAATGCTTTCGTTTCTGTTTTCTTAAACGAACCACATAGCACTCACAGATATTATGGAGAACTTTTAAAGGCTTATGAAAACAAGTTATTTCAAAATGACCATAATCCTGATATGTATTATGTAAGCAGTTTTGCTTTGCAAGTTATTGAAAAGATATTCAAGAGCAAACCACCAAAAATTAACGCATTTTATCGTGTAAATAAGTTTAAGCATCATCTACTTGTCGTTTTAAGGATTATTACTTGTGGTTTTATATATCCGAAATTTACAAGCAAGGATATGACAGGATATTGTGAGAAACTGCATATTCTACTGTTAAATGAAACAGAAACTTTAAAAGCATTGGCAACGGCAACTAAAATTGTGTCCGATGCGATTAAAAACTACGAGAAAAAATATGGTGCGACAAATATTCGTGAATTACACCGAGTACGCAATTTTACGTTTGAACTGATAGAGGAGGCGAAAAAATACCAACCGAAGGACAAATAAAAAAACGGCTACCAACATTATGTTTGCGAAAAGACGGGCAGACGTGCTAATTTAGGCTTTTGTGCTTTCTATAAACTTTGTGCTTAGGGCAAGGAAAGTGCTATCAATCCCGCCCTTCGCAAACATTTTTCCGCTGTCAGACTGTGAAAAAAATCTCTTTTTGAATTCAAACACTTTACAGTGAGTCAATAGTTTTATTTTAAGCCACGTTAAGACGAACTGGATTATTGGAGGCAATCTTGTCTTCTAAACTACCCATTTGTAGCTGATGGCGAGAAATTCCTTGTATATGCTGCATGATGAAAAATACAAAATTTCTATTTTTCGTACAACTATTTTACTGTATTTGTGTAAGAGATTGTGCGTTTTTTTCACAGTCTGACATTGTCTAAGGAGGCGTAATAACAACGAAACAAAACAAACATAAACTGACAAAAATATTTTATAGAATAAATGCTTGCAGAAATCTTAAAAAAATCATTTGACAAATACTTCAATGCTCCAATTGAAGCGTGGAAAGAATTTGCCGAATTTTGTGAACCAATTACATTTGAAAAAGACCAGATAATTAAACCACAAGGAACATCTGAAAAATACTTTTACTTCATCATAAAAGGAAGTGCAGGGATTTTTTTGTGGAAGGAAAATAATTTTGTTTGCTTGGACTTTGCTTTTGAAAATAGTGCCTGTTGCGATTATATGTCTTTGCTGACAAAAGAACCAACAGAATTAGAGGTTGTGGCGCTTGAAAAATCGGAAACGATTAGAATTTTAAGAGATAATTTCCATAGATTAGGTCGCAAATCGGTTGGACAGATTATTATGCAAAAAACAGCAGAAGCATCTTTTGTTGAAAAACAACAGCAGCAAATTGAACTCTTGACAAAGACAGCAGAAGAACGATACAGAATTTTGCAAACAAAATTTCCAAATATTGACCAACGCATTGCACAAAAGCATATAGCCTCTTATCTTGGCATTACACCACAAAGTTTGAGTAGAATAAGAAACGCAGCGAATTGATTTTTTACCATATGGTAACGACTTTAAACTAGACAATTTTGAGCTTTGCATCTTAACAATTAAAAAATGAAAAGATGCGCAAAATTTTAATTCTTACTCTGACAATTCTGGTAAACTATTCATTTGCCCAAACAAATTTAAATAAGAAACCAGTTGAACGAAAAGGTTTTTTAATTTGTGTTGGGCTTGGTGCAGGTGCTTTAACGCTAAACACAAATGATACCATCCAAACCTCTTTTTCCTCAACGTTGCCAAACATAAAAGTTGGATACATGCTCAACGAACGCTTTGCATTATTGGCATTATTACCGGGTGCTAATTATGAATATAATGGTAAAGACAGGGGGTTTGAAGGTGTAATTATTGCAGGACAATATTGGCTTAAAGACAGTTGGTGGGTATTAGGTGGAACAGGTTTAACTTTCGACGCACCAGCATTCTATACTGTTAAAGACCCAAAAACAGCAGGCTTTTATACAGGTATTCCTGCATTTGCTTTTGCCACAGGTTACGAAGTGTGGCACAAAGGACGTTTTGCGTTGGACTTGCAATATCGAATTTTTCTTGGAAAATCAAATCTTCCAAATAATGGTCAAAGAGAAGGCGTTTCAAATATGTTTATAATTGGATTTAATTGGTATTGAACATGGTAAATATTGCACAGTACGGACTAATCACTATCTTATCTATCTTTTTAGTATTTCATTTATTGGTTTTAATGAAAATTATTCCTTACGGTGTTGTTTGGGGTGGACGACTAAAATCAGATAAGGAAATGTATCGTTTTGAGATTGTATCAATTTCAATAAACTTATTTTTTCTGTTTGTGATATTAGTACACTCAAACATTTTTACAATCAGTTTTCCAAAAATAATGACAACGATTGTTTTATGGCTTATGACAGCACTTTTTGCATTTAATACCTTCGGTAATATGGTATCAAAAAACAAATTGGAAGAAAGAGTATTTACACCAACCACATTTTTGCTGACAATATTTTCTTTAATTTTAGCATTATCAAGCTGACGAAAAAAAAGAACATATGCCTAATATTTGGTTTGGCAGAGGCAGGGCTGACATTCATTTTAGAAAAAGCTGTACTTTCCATGAATATTAGCACAAAAAAACCTTACTCCTACCTTCGTCAAGTCGAAAACCCTTGCATGAGCATTAAAAACCGAGAGCAGGTAAATCCATAACACATCAAAAAATGATGACTACGAGAATAATCTTACTACTTTATAGCCTTATGCTTTTAACTTTTTCTTCTTGTCAAAAAGATGACGACTTGAATGTAAATTCAAAGGAAGAACTCGAAACAAAATTACTTAAGGAATTGGTAGATCAAAGGCTTACCTCAATTTCATATTGTGTCGTGAGAAATAATCAGATTCTACACAGTAACGCCTTGGGATACGCAGATAAGCAGAATAACAAGTTAGCAACTAATGAGACACGATATTTAGTTGCCTCTATCTCTAAAACGATAACCGCAGTGGCATTGATGAGATTGATTGAACAAAATTTCATTAAATTAGATGATGACATCAATCAGTTTCTTCCCTTTTCTGTACGGAATCCAAATTTTCCAAACATCCCAATTACTTACAGAATGCTACTTAGCCATACTTCAAGTATTTCAGATAAATTTCAAGATAACTTAAATTTGGATTGTTACGGAACAGATTGCCCAATGACCTTAGAAGCGTTTTTTAACAATGTTTTTTTAAGTTCAGGGCAATATTATTCGGCAAATAATTTCTCCAATAAAAAGCCAAGCACAAAAGAGGATTACAGTAATTTAGCTTATGCACTTATAGGCTATTTGGTCGAAAAAATTACTCAAACATCTTTTGATGATTATTGTAAAAGTAATATTTTCAGCCCGTTGGGTATGACAAAAACTGAATGGAGATTGTCTAATACGCCAATTTCGGAACTAGCCATACCTTATTCACCAGATATTACAAATTCAAATCCGCATTACACATTTCCCGACTATCCAAACGGAGGATTGAGAACAACCGTACTCGATTTATCGAAGTTTTTAAGATTCTTTATACAAAATGGGAGAACCTTGGATGGTGTTCAACTGCTATCAACCACAAGCACAGCAATGATGAAAACGCTTCAATTTGGAAGTGCTGAACAATGTTTATCCTTTTATTATGAAACAATAAATGGAAAAAGAGTTTTAGGACATAGTGGAGGTGAAAAAGGTGCAACTACTGAAATGTACTATGATACCAGTACAAATATCGGGGTTATTGTTTTCAATAATGATGACGATGCTGTATTAGACAATATCCTTACGCTTTTATTTAAGTACGGCGAGAGCCAATAAAGGTTTTGTTATTAGTGCTCCAAAGTACGCTTCTTTCACCAAACGCGAGAATAGTTAGCACACTGGAAGTTTTATATTTCAGAATAAGACATAAAATGACATGAGTTAGAAAAATGCAACCTTAGAGCATATTTAAATTTTTAATTACTGAAAACCAATGTTTTATGAACCTGACTTCAGTAAGGCTTAGTCATTTAGCTTGCTAAACTCCCTCGTCTTCCTATTGTCAGAACTACAAACTGTTGATTTTCACTTAAAGAAAAATTTTAAGTAAGCTCTAATTTTTCAACTAATTTACCCTTTTACTGCTCTAGTCATTTCTCGTTTGCCAGGAGGACCTTGCAAGCATTCTATCTCGAAGCCAACGGCTTTTAATGTACGTTTTACTTCACCTTTGGCGCAGTAAGTTGTCAAGATACCTTCTGGTAAAA
>CALDYY010000035.1 GCA_937944245.1 uncultured Saprospiraceae bacterium
AATCCAAGACATCGCTATAACGACGCTGGTAATTTTCCAGTAACACTCGTTGTTACTGATATTAACCGATGTAAGGATGATGTCACCAAAAACGTACCTTATTTCCCCATTCCGCCTTTATTAGTTATTTCGCCAAGTGATTTTACAGGCTGCATTCCTGCCAGCATCTTCTTCGATAACTTATCTTCTCCTGTGGATAAAAATTACGATGTACGATGGCAATTCGGAGACGGTGGCACAAGTACCGAAATTAGCCCAACGCACCTTTACAATCGGGTAGGACTTTACACTGTAAGTTTGGAAATTACCTCCCCTTTTGGCTGTAAAATAGATACTATTTTCAGAGACTTAATTAACATTTTACCTTCGCCAGTAGCAGATTTCACTTTTTCTCCTAGCACTTTAAACAATCTTGACCCTACGGCTTCCTTTACCGACCAATCGCAAAATGCAGTGCGTTGGCAGTGGCAAATGGGAGCATTTGCTACACTTTCCGAACGCAACCCGACCTTTACTTTTCCCGATACAGGACTTCAAGCCATTCGACTGATTGTAACCCACCCTAGTGGTTGTCAAGATTCTATTATCAAATTCATAGACATCATTCCTGAAGTGCGTTATTTTTTACCTAATGCCTTTACCCCAAATAGCGACAATATTAACGACCTTTTCAGGGGAACTGGTATTCTGGTAGGTGCTACTGATTTTGTGTTTACGATTTGGAACAGATGGGGTGAAAAAATATTTGAGACAGAAGACCCCGAAGAAGGTTGGAACGGTAAGAAATTTAATACTGGTCAAGAATCACCGCCTGGCATATATGTATGTATCGTAAAATTTATAGGTCCTAGAGGAGAACGATACGAATTTCAAACATTTGCCACCCTAGTCCGTTAAAAAAAAAGAGAGCATCTGAAAGATGCCCCTCTACACAATCTGTAAGATTATAATTGCCATAGTAAGTCATTACAATTTGTTGGGAAAGGAAAATGTAGATTGTTTATTACTGTGTTTGGTATTTGATTTCTCCCTTTCACGATACAAATATGAAGCAAATTCACAAGCCAACAACGTACAAGTTTTTGTATTTCTGTGTTTTTTAAAACTGGCTTAATTTTTTAAAGAAACTGATAACCAATTATTTATCACATTTTTTTACTACAAAATTTGTATAAAGCAAAAGGTAATATACAGGAGAAAAAATAAAAAAAATTATCTCATTAACATCTATCCAATTCGTGTTCCAGACAATACACGAATCTGACAGGTGCTACTAATCAAGTAAACTCAATCAATAGCTAACGAATGGCATTTCTTGCTTAAAACCAAACTGTTCTACTTGCTTTACAATGAAATCGGCTAAATCAGCCCTTCCAATGCTAGTGCTGGCATTCACACCAACCCAGCCTACGCGATATTGTCCCTTTTTTGGCTCATTGGTCAAACGGGGTCCTCTAACAATCATCCAATCTAATCCACTTTCTTTCAATACTTTATGATGTTCAATAGCATCGTTCAACACTTTTGGCACAGCAATTTTCATAATTGTCCTAATCATGTGGTCAGCGAACTTAGGTTGGTCTTTTTCTGGATAAGGCAAGCCACCACCCGAAAGGGAAATAATCTCTTTCACTCCATACTGCTTCATGGCAGCGATAATATTTTTTGTACCCTCAGTTTGTAGCCATGCTGGTGAGCCTTTGACATGTCCAAAAAGACTGACTACAATATCCGTTCCTTCCACTGTTCTATTTACCTCTTCTTGGTTTAATACATCTCCTTGAAGAACCATTAAGTTTGGATGTTGCTGCTTCACTTTTTCAGGAGTACGCACTAAAGCTCTAATGGTATAACCTTTTGCTAATGCTTGTTCTAAGAATTGTTGCCCTGTTTGTCCAGTGCCGCCAAATAAAGCTATTGTCTTCATAGTTGAATCATTTTTTTTGCTTGAGAAAATTGATGTTCTAAATTTTGTATAGCAGTATAGCCTCTGCCAAAAAGCACAAGTTTGCCATTGTGCTCCAAGAAAATCGTTGGAAAGCCACTAACTTGAAGTTCTGCCGATTTATTAAAGTCTTCTTGTGCAGCATTTGCGTAGTCCTTTTGTTGCATCTTGGCAGTAAAATCATTGGCGTCCAAGCCAAATTCCTGTGCCAATACGCCATAGGCAGCTAAGTTTTCTGGCTCAATGCCATCGTAGTAAACCGCTTTTTGTAGGCGCGATGCAAAAGCCAAACTTTGTTCAGGCTTCAGTGATTTGAAGACACTTAAAGCAATAGCAGGTGGGATAGACGTAAAAACTGCTTTGCCCTCTTTGAGGACACCTTCTAAAAAGGCTTTGCCAAAGGTAACGCCAGTCGCTTTTTCAACATCTTTGTACGCCCATGAAATATAACCTGCCACTTCGCCAATTGGTCCGATACGCTCACCTGTAACCATACCACCAGAGATAACTTCTATCTCTAACTCATTAGCATGCACTTGCGCAAATTCCTCTATGACAGGTGAAAATCCATAGCACCAACCACATAGTGCATCATACACATAAATCACTTTCATCTTCTCTACATTTTGAGTTTGTCCACTGCAATTAAGCAGCAAAAAATTAATACTAAAAGCAATAAACCATTTCATGTACTTTTGTTTAACACAAAAATCATTACTTTTGATGTACTTAACTAAAATTATGGTACTAACTATTTGGTAAGTATGAATGATGATGTCATCAAATTAACGGCAAGATGTCCCATAAGAACTACTTTAGAATTGGTAGGGGGGAAATGGAAACTACTGATTTTGTTTCAATTGCGTGAAGGTGCTTTGCGACTATCAGCACTAAAAAAGCAAATTCCTGACATCAGTGAAAAAATGCTGATTCAAGAATTAAAGCTATTAATGGAAAACCAACTGGTGCAACGCACTAATTTTGGTGAAGTACCACCAAGAGTGGAATACCATTTAACCGAAAAAGGTAGAAATGCTCTTCCACTTATTGAGGCAATGCGAGATTTTGCTATTGCTTACGAAGCCCTTTGAGCTATTTGCCTACAAAAGCACTATCAGCAAAAGCAATAGGCATACGATAGCCACCAGTATCAATAGCAGTCTTTGGAAATTTTGCCATTAATGTTTTGCCCTCTTGAGCAGTTATAGGCGTTTGATAAATATATAATTGCTTCAAATTAGGCAGCTTAGCTAAATTTTGTACTTCTTGAGCTGTTACTTTTGTACCCACCAAATTAAGGTACTTCAAATTTGGTAAATTGGTCAAATATTTCAGACCTTCATCTGTGATATTGGTGTTATTCAAATATAATTTGGTCAGATTAGTCATTTTTTCCAATACGGCTAATTGTTGGTCGCTCACCTTGCTATAACTCCATTTGAGCCAAGCAATATGTTCCTTTAATTCCGCTAATGCCTCCAAATGTTGGTTATCAATCACTTCTACATTCACAAAATTGACACTCAATAAATTTTCTTGTTGACCAATCGGCAATACAACTACTCGATTTTCTTGCAAAGTAGCAATGGCTTTAGCATTAGGTACTTTTAGACTAACAGCAGGGTAAATAGCTGTTTCTTGTGTTACCTCACCACTTGCCGAAGTTAAACCTACCAATATCGGACGAATGGATTCTGATTGCGCCAACATCTTTACAGGATGCTGATAATCAGCACCTTGTTCAATCCACCATTGCAACAACTGAATTTCATTTTCCGTAAGTTGTGGTTTTTCTTTTGGTGGCATATGCTTCTCGTCGTTTTTAGGCAATAATAACCTTCGGATGAGTTCACTTTCTTGAGGAAAACCTGCTTTTATTATCGTCGCTTTGCTTTTACCACCTTTAGCAAGAAATTCTGGCGAATCCATACGCAGTTTTCCTTTTTGCTTAGATTCATTGTGGCAGTTGTAGCATTTTTCTTTTAAAATAGGCACCACAATATCTTGATAGACAATAGCTTCTTGCACATCTTTGATGATAACGATGTCATCTTTTACTTTGTGTACGCCCAACCAAGTTCTGAATGGCTCTGGCATAGCAGCAACCAAATAATCTTCGCCATGCGTGAGTGAACCGCCCAAATGCCCTGCACCTGTCAGAAGTAGCATCAAACCAGCAGAAAGGGCAAGTGAGTAGCGTGCTTTGCTTATCCATATTTTGTAAGCATACATTCCCAAAGCTCCTGTTGCAGTGGCTATGCCTAGCCATTGATGCTGTTGAAGCGTTGCGCCTTCATATTCACCACTTTGAGAGAGAAAATACCCCGTCAGGCAAGAGAATATTGCCCCTAGACCGCCTAATAAATAAAGCAGTCCAACCGAAGGTGAAAGATTTTGATAACGCTTTAGCTTTGATAACCAATCAAAGAGTACAGCTACCATCAAGATACCAATAGGTAAATGCACCAAAAGAGGATGAAATCGTCCGAAAAATTGAATTAACTGCTCCATTTAGATACTTGTTTCTACCCTATTTAGCTTGATAACGCTTGCGCCAAAGTTCCATCATATGTACATTCACACCCCACAAATCGGTTACTGGCTGATGCGTAAAAGGCAATGTTGGCATATAGGATGGCGGTCCAAACTCAGTTGTCATAGTCAGCGGCTGATTGGCTTTTACCTTATATTCCACCACTTTATCCCACCATTCAAAGTGCGCTTCCACTGCGCGCTGCCATTCGGGCGCACGTGGGTCGCTCACTTGAGGTGCGTTTTCATGCCCCACTCTGGAATGAATGTGATCTACTCTTGTTAGTGCCAAATCAACACTTTCTTTTTGGTCGGCGAGCAAAGAGGAATGCACGTTGCACCAATGAGAAATATCCAAAGTCAAACGCATTTGAGGAATTTCTGTAATGAACATTCTCGTTATGTGAGCAGCAAAAAGGATTCTTGCTCGATGCGTTTCATGGCTAATAGGCACTCTCGATTTTTCGCTTAGCGATAAGCTAAGATCAATCAATTCTTTATTTTGCTTAAATGTAAAATAATCCTTTCCCGAATGACAATTCACAAACAAGGGTTTCACCGCCACTGCAGCTTCCAGAGCTTGCTTAAACTGTAAAAAATGCTCCTCGAAGTTGCTGCTATTGCCACCAGCCAATAATCCAAATTTGAGTTTATGCTTTTCTAAAGCCTTAAATAGTGCTTTTTGCTGTTCTTCTTCTTTCGGCAACCAGACTTCAATACCGTCATAGCCACTAGCTTTGGCTTTAGCGCAAAATTCGTCGTAATTGCCTACAAATCCCCAATTGGTAGCCAGTATGGTCAATGAAAAATTCGCAGGAACAGGAAAAGTTAACATAGGTAATGCTTGTTCAAGCAATATTCCACTACTGGCTAAGGCAGAAGTTTCTAAAAAATCTCTTCTATTGATTTTCATTTTGTTTTGTATTGACAATACTTAGAGCATGTTTAAATTTTTAATTACTGAAAACCAATATTTTATGAACCTGACTTCAGTAAGGCTTAGTCATTTAGCCCGCTAAATTCCCTCGCCTTCCTATTGTCAGAACCACAAACTATTGATTTTCACTTAAAGA
>CALDYY010000036.1 GCA_937944245.1 uncultured Saprospiraceae bacterium
ACCTTCGTTGGGTGGTTTTGACATTTACAGTGCACGTTGGAATGGCTATGATTGGGAAACGCCAGAATCGTTAGGTTATCCAGTAAATAGTAGTTTTGATGATATGTATTTCTTTAGAGATGAAGCAGGTGTTGAAGCTTATTTTGCTTCTAACCGAATTGACCCAGAGGTGTTGAAATACGATAGAGAATATAAAGGTTGCTGTCCTGACATATACACAACTACTTTTGATGTTAAAGCAGAATTAGACATTGCTGTTTTTTGTGGCAGTGAAAAATTAGCCAATGTTCCTTATGTGGTAAATGGGTTTACACCGCGTAGTGAAGCTCCACAAACGTTAGATTCTTCCATTGCTTTGTCAATCAATGAACAGTATAAATTTGAAACGCAAAAAACAGGTTACACTACCGCAGCAGTAGAAATACTAACAAAAGACATTTGTGAAGCAACAAAATTTTCAGAACGCGTTTACATTCGCCCTTTAGAGAACTGGACAATCACAGTGATAAAAGAGGATAAAACACCACTGGATAGTGTAAAGATAACGCTAAAAAATAAGGTAACAGGTGATGTTTTGCACGAAAAAATAACAACACTGGGAACAGTAACTTTTTCTGTTGAGCCGACTAGCCTGTATGAAATTGAGCTAACTAAAAAAGGCTTCCTTACAGAAAACATTGAGAAAGCAACACCTGCACAAGAAAAACTTTGTACGCTAGAAGATAACATCACTTTGATAGAGGAACTACCTAGTTTACCTTCTACCACACTTCATTTTCATAATGCCATTCCTGCAAAAAATGCCTCAATATTACTTTCTTATGAAGAAACCTATAAGAATTACCTTATGATGGTAGAACAATACAAGAAAGAATTGACCAATTACTATCGAAATAGAGGAGATGCTACAATGGCAGATTCAACAGTTAGCAGGGTACAAGACTTCTTTGACAATAAAGTTCAGGCTGGATTCGAGCAATTACAAAAATATATGGTAACACTCGATCAACTTTTGAAAAGAGGAAAATCAGTTACGGTAGTGTTGAGAGGAACGGCTAGTTCAAGAGGAAATGTCAATCCTGAAATTTCGAGAAAAATGAATCAAGCACTTTCTGAACGTAGGGTTAACTCTGTCATCAAATACATGAGAACCTATGGCGACTTAGCAAAGTACATGGACAATGGTATGTTAAAAATACAAAAGGAGCCATTGGGTATGCTCATTGTTGAGCCGCAATATGAACAAAAAATGTTAGAGGACTTTGGTGTTTACGACCCAATAGCAGCCAGATTAAGAAGTGTCCAAATATTAGATATTATCATTAATAATTAAAATGAAAACCCAGCCGATTACAAGAGATTGAATTAAATCATTCTGTGAATAGAAAACGAAAATACAATGCGCAGTTGCATCTTACTTCTTTTTATCCTTTTAGGATTACCTGCTATGTTGATGGCACAAAATATCAATGTTGGCGTTGATGTTATTCCTCCCACTTGTGCGGGGTTCAAAAATGGAGTTATCCGTATAAGTCCAAGTGATGGGCAAGCCCCATATCAATATCAATGGTCAACAGGAGAAACCTCTATTGGGCTATTCGGTATTGGTGCTGGCATTTATAGTGTAACGGTAACCGATGCTAATAATCAAACAAAGGCTGTACAAAATATTGTACTTGTAGCTCCTGAGCCGTTAACAATTACAATAACGACGGTAGATGTTTGCGCTGAAACAATACAACCCTACGTAGCTTCAGTTACAGGCGGAGTAACTCCATATTCTTTTCAATGGAGTAATGGGCAAACAGATAATAGTTTATCCACAAATGTAGCAGGCGATTACTTTTTGACTGTAACAGATGCTAATGGTTGTCAAGTGACTAAATTTGTGAAAGTTGTAGCTCCAATGGTGGTTACCGTAGAAACTACACCTACGCTTTGTGCTGATTTTTGCGATGCTAGCGCCAATGCTGTCGTATTTGGTGGAAAAGCTCCTTATCGCTTTCGTTGGAACACGGGAGATACCACACAAGTGTTGGAAAGTCTTGATATAGGCACTTTTACCGTTACTGTTACAGATGCTAACGGTTGTGTTCGAGTAGCCACAGGTGTAACTACAGGTCCGCCACCTATTATTATTGACCTCGAACTGACGGGAACTTGTGTTAACGAAGATAGAACAGCCACTGCCATTCTGAGTGGTGGAGTACCGCCTCTGAACGTTCGCTGGAGTACAGGTAGCACGGACTTGACCATTCGCGATTTGATACCAGGTGAAACTTATACTATTAATGTGACTGACGCCAATGGTTGCAATGCAACTAGGACGTTTACTGTGCCGACTACCTCAAATTTGGTCGTTCAAATCAATAAGCAAGATATTCCATGCACAGCAGAAACAGGCGGGCAGGCAACTGCCGAAGTGCTTGGAGGCGTAGCACCTTACACTTTTCGATGGAGTAATGGTGCAACAACAGCCAACATCAGCAATTTAACAGAAGGGGAATATAGTGTTACTGTTACAGACGCAAATGGATGTACAGGAGAAGCTACAACAAAGATTAGATTTTTAGAGGGATTAGACCTTAACTTAGGTGTAGTGAATGCGACTTGCACCGATTCAGAAAATGGTTCTGCTAATGTAGTGCCTATTGGTGGTCGTGAGCCTTTCCGATACCAATGGAGCAATGGGCAAACCGTAGGAACTGCACAAAACTTAAAACCTGGTCAATATACCGTTACAGTAACTGATATTTTAGGCTGCGAGGCGGTTGGGCAAGTAACTGTTGGCGTAGAGAATGAAATTAGTTTAGCTTTAGACATCAATCAAGCAGGTGGTTCAGCAACTATAACCCCTTCGGGCGGAAGTGCGCCATACACTTATCAATGGAGTCATGATAGCAATATTACTGGAGCAACAGCTACTGGTTTGCAACCTGGCGTAGAATACACGGTGGTAGTAACCGATGCCAAAGGTTGTACTTCAAAGATTACTTTTGTCTTTCCGGGTGGTGCGCCTATTGATGTAGAAGTACAAGCACTTGCTTCTTGTGCAGAGGGGAATACAGGTACTGCAACGGTTTCTATTAGTGGAGGCGTTGAACCTTACACGATTGAATGGAGTAATGGTTCAACAGGTAGCACCATTAATAATTTACCTGCTGGCAATTACACGGTGAAAGTAACAGATGCTCAAGGAAGTACGAGAACGATTGCATTCACAGTTACACCGATAAATGTAAATTTGAACTTTCAAATTACGCCACAAGGTTGTGAAGCAAGAGATGGAATAATAGTTGCCACAGCAACAGGTGGAAACGAGCCTTACCGTTTTCAGTGGAGTAATGGCGCTAATACAGCAAAGATTGATAATTTAATTTTTGGTAGATATACCCTGACTGTTACAGATGCAAGAGGCTGCGCTAGCCAAGCTACTGTTGAAGTCCCTAGAAAAATGATTACTCTGGAAACAAGAGTTGTTAATGCTAGTTGTCAAGGAGGAGCGACAGGGGCAGCTACTATACTGCCCAGTGGCGGTACTGAGCCTTATGAATTTGTATGGAGCAATGGTGCTACTACGGCAACTATTAATAACGTCAATCCGGGTTTTTATGAAGTTACCGTAAGAGATGCTGCTGGTTGTGAGGAAGCATCTTTTGTAACAGTTGGTAGAGATGAGAGTTTAACTATTGAAGCAACTTCAACACCAGCAGATTGTAACACCTCTAATGGAACTGCAACTATCGTTCCCCAGAATGGCACTGCGCCATTCGTTTATGTTTGGGAAAATGGTGCACAAACAGCAAGTTTACAAGGTTTGGCGGCAGGTAGCTACAACGTAACCGTTGTGGATGCTAATGGATGTCGAGGTGAGGTACAAGTGATTGTGGACGGTAAAAGTATTAGCTTAGCGACAGAAATAACTAGTGCCTCTTGTGTGGGCGGTGCTAACGGTGCAGCTTTAGTCACACCTTCAGGGGGTGATGCACCTTATGAATTTGCTTGGAGTAACGGTGCTAACACAGCAGCTATTTCCGCACTTGAACCAGGTACTTATACCGTAACTGTAACAGATAGTAATGGCTGCGGGCAAACAGCAACCATTACTATTGAGCAGTTGACCATTGATGTGGAAGCTAGAGTACAAGATATATCTTGCAGTCAAAATACATTAGGTGCAATTACGATTACAAATATACCTCGCGGTACTGCACCATTTAATTACGCTTGGAGCAATGGCAGCAATGATGCAAACATTGAGCGCCTGAACGCTGGAACATATAGCCTTACAGTGAGTGATGCAGCAGGATGTACTAAAGAAGCTAGTTTCACTATCAATGAAGGTCAAGCTATTGAGGCTACACTTTCTGCTGGTGAGGCTTGTGCAGGTGAGCCAGTAACTATTTCTGTAGCTAGTGATGCTGAAAATTTGACTTATGAATGGTCGCCAGCTAATTCGTTTGAGGAAGGAACAGCTACTACTGCTAATCCGAGATTTATCGGAACAAGCGATGCCACAGTTACCCTAACAATTAGCAACGAAATTGGCTGTTCTGAACAGTTTACGTTGCCCATTACTTTTCAAGAACGCGTTGTACCAGATGTGAGCAACATCATCGTGGAAGAAAGTTGCTTAGGTTTAATCGTTAATTTCAAAGGAACACCTGAAACAGAAGATTACATTTGGAATTTCGGTAACGCCAACGACCCTCAAGGGACTTCAGAGGAAGCTAATCCAACTTACACTTATCCTTCAATAGGTAGATACACTGTAACCCTTACGCCATCCGAGCAATTGACTTGCGCTGCTCCAGCTCAATTTGAGGTAAATATAAGAGGACGAGAAGAGCTAGCATTTGAGATCACTGGCAGTCCAACGATTTGTGGAGATTCTACAACTACACTTGCGGTCAATGACCCTAATTTTACTAGCGTCAAGTGGTTTTTAGGAGAAAATATAGTAGATTCCAGCAATAATTTTATAGCACAGGCTGGAAATTACACTGTAATTGTGGAGAATGCCGAAGGTTGCACTGGAACAAAAACAATTGAAGTAAATGACAGAAGCATTAATGTTATGTTGGATGAGCGTTACGCTGCTTGTGCAGGTGAGCCTACGGCATTGATTATAGAGAACTTGAACCAAAATGACCAGTTGCGCTACAATTGGCAGGCTTCTAATCCACTGGTTGTTATTGACAATCCTACTAGCGAATCACCAAAAGTTAC
>CALDYY010000037.1 GCA_937944245.1 uncultured Saprospiraceae bacterium
TAATTACTGAAAACCAATATTTTATGAACCTGACTTCAGTAAGGCTTAGTCATTTAGCCCGCTAAATTCCCTCGCCTTCCTATTGTCAGAACCACAAACTATTGATTTTCACCTAAAGAAAATTTTTAAACAAGCTCTAAAGACAGCTATTAACTTACCTTTTACCAACCTGGATTTTGTCCAATTTTAGGATTTTGAGATAAATCACTAAGTGGTATAGGCCACAGGTAATGTTTGCTTTCATCAAAAACAGGGTTTGCCCAGTCGGTCCCTTTATACACATCCACATAGGTATTGCCACTAACAGGATCAACAGAAGTTTTTACATTAGCTCTTGTATAACGTGCAATAGCTTTATCGTCCCATCTAATTCCTAGCGAAGGTTGTTCTAACTTTTTACCTTGCTTCCATCTTCGCAAATCATCATAGCGAAAACCTTCCATGAAAAGTTCTATTCTTCGCTCTCTTCTAATTTCTACAATCAAAGGACTAACTCCATCTGAAGTGTAACGTGGATCAACAGGAACATTGGACAAATTCAAGTGAGGCATTCCTACACGGTCGCGCAATTTATTAATCGTCTTGTCTAAATCTTCTTGCGTTATTGTTCCTAACTCTGCTTTAGCCTCAGCATAATTGAGTAGCACCTCTGCAAAGCGAAGAATAACGGCAGGTGCTTCTCCTGTGTTGAATGCTTTGCCCTGTAAATCCGCTACATTATATACTTTAATAATATGATAACCCGTTTCAGAAGCTCGTCCACCCTGCATATTCGGTAATCTTGGATAAGGAAGTGCGTCTTGCTCATATTGATATTTTGCTTTATCATCAGGATGTAAAACCGTTTGTCGTAAACGAGGGTCTCTGTTTTCAAAAACAGTTTCTATTTCACTATCGCCTTTGTACAGTGGGGAAAGTGTAATAGGCAGACCATCTGTACATAAGTAATCCTCAACAGCACTTTTAGTAGCACCGCCATTATAACTGGTGTGATAGTTCAAAACGTGATTCGTAAAAATACCTAGTCGGTACTTTCGCCAATACATAACCTCTGGATTACCCGTTAAATCTAATATTCGATGATAGGCGTTATAATCGTTATTGATGTCGCCAGTAGTGTAGAGTTTGTAAGGGCTTTTTCCCATCACTTCTTGAGCAGCTTTGACAGCTTCTTCTAACCAAAGGTTGGCATTAGGCAAGCCATGATATTTTCGCCAAGTACCTTCAAAGAGACAAACTCTAGATTTGACCAACAAAGCACACCATCTATTTAAGCGGCCCGGAGCATTGCCATCTTTCCAATCATCTGGCAGTTTCGTGGTAGCAAAGTTCAAGTCCTCTAGCACGTTGTCCATCACCTGCAAGCGCGGTGTGCGTGACGCATAAAGTTCTTCTGAATCAATATTTAGCTCCTTGTCCACCCAAGGAGCATCACCAAATTTAGCAACTTTGTCCGCATAAAACCAACCTCTGAGTAGTCTTGCCTCAGCTGCATATTTATCAATAGTAGCTGTTGGAATCTTAGCATTATAATAATTGGCTAAACCAATATTAATAGCTCTTACAAAGTTCCAACCTTTGTAGCCAAACCATTGATCTCCAGGTGTATTTGGAACAGTATGTTTACCCGAACGAACTTGCTGAAAAAAAGTATGGCGAGGATGACGAGGCGCAATATTATCCGTGAACTCATCTAGATACCATATCCCATATCTGTGGCTATCAAAGCCGTCGTGATGTCCCATTAAGATAGGGACGTCATTGTCATTGCGTGCCATATTATACAACCCATTGTTATAAACCAACAAATCGCTCTCTGTATTCCAGAAAGTGGAATTACTAATTCTATCCAATGGCTGCCTGTCCAGGAAATCATCGTTACAACTACTTGCAAGCAGAATAATGACGAGTAAAAAAGTATATTTTGATATATTTTTCATTGCTTCTTATGTTTTGAAATGATTTAAAAAGAAACATTTGCACCAAAAGAGTAAATGCGTTGCATTGGGTATTCAATTGCTCCACGATTACTATAACTAAATTCATCAAATACAATACTTTCAGGGTCTAGTGGTCTTCTGATTTTTGAAAATTCCCAAACGTTCATACCTGCCAAGTACACTTGTGCTCTGCTTAATCCAATTTTATTGATGACAGTTTGTGGCAATTCATAACTCAGCGTCACATTTTTCAAGCGGATGTATCCTGCATTTTGAAGATAGCGCGATTGACGTTGCAAATTTTTCTTGTCATTAGTAGAAATATGAGCAGCAGGAAAATAAGCATTTCTATTATTTTCAGTCCAAGTATCAGTTAAATAGTATTTCTCTACATGTCCAGCATTGAAAGGGAAGAACCATGTCCAGTTGTCCTCAGTGGGCCAATAATCACGTCTCATATAGCCTTGTGAAAAGGTGTTCAAGGAGAAACCCTTGTAGCGCAAATCTAAGTTAATGCCAAAGCTATATTTTGGCGTGGAGTTGCCAATGATAGTTCTGTCTCCTGGGTCATCAACGGTATTATTGCCTGGACTAATAATGCCATCGCCATTCAAGTCTGTGTAACGAATGTCGCCAGGTCGCCAGTTTGCTCCAATCCTAGATTGATTGGCAGCAGCAGCTACTTCCTCGGTTGTTTGAAAAATGCCTTGTGTAACATAACCCCATATTTCGCCTACGTCTTGCCCTTCGCGCCATGTGTTGAGTGCGCCTGTGGGATTATCAAATTTAGTAATAGTGGCGCTCCAGTCTGACAAAGCTAGCGTAAATCGGTAATTCCAGTCTTTTTTAATTTTATCACGCCAAGTTAATGCCATTTCCCAACCTTGTGTTCTTAAATCAGCAGCATTTGCTCGCGGTGCTTGAGTGCCTAATATCGCTGGATATTCCGCTCTAGTTAGCATATCTTTCGTATCACGATTATAAGCATCGAATGAAAAATCTAGTTTCTGCTTTAGCATAGTAATGTCCACCCCAATGTTTCTGGAAATTACTGTTTCCCATGTTAAAGCTGGACTTACCAAACCTGCCGGAGTAACGATAGGAATTAGCCCGTTCGATAGAATGTAAGGTGATGTTCCAATACCTAAAGTAGGAATGTAAGGATAAAAGTCATTGCCAAGAAGTTGGTTGCCTAGCTCGCCATAGGAGGCTCTAACTTTGAAATTATCTAAGTAATTTCTTGTTGCAGCCATAAAGTTTTCTTCTGAAATGCGCCAACCAGCAGAGAAGGACGGAAAAAATCCGAAACGACCATCTTCGGGGAATCTTGATGTCCCGTCATAGCGACCATTGGCTTCAAATAAATATCTATCCTTAAAAATGTAGTTCAGACGATAAAAAACGCCCCTCAAAGCCACATGCGATTTCCCACCAAATGTTTGTTGTGTGCCAGTAGTTGCATTCAGGTTTGGTACAGAAGGTGTAATCAAACTTCTGGCTTGCGCTCTATGAAAAGAGTTGACACCCCACTCCTGATTGAAACCAGTGGTTGCACTCAAGTTATGACTTTGTCCTAAATTAAATTTGTACTCTGCATAAGCATTAATGACATAATACTGATTGTAATTGGATTGATTAATTATCCAATCATCACCGCTAAAGCCGTTACTAACAAGATTAGCTTCCTGAAGGTTATTACTTACTACTTCTATCTTACTTTGAACATCTTGAAAGCTTCTGTTGAAGTTATTGTAAGAGAAATCACCCCTGATTTTTAAACCTTTAACTGGTGTTAGAGTAATTCCTTGCGTCAACCATAAATCATTAACAGTAGTTGTTTCTCGTCCGCCATTTAACAAATAGGGAAAGAAGTTGGTTTGTCCAAAGTACATTCCAATAAATCGCTCATATTTTTCTCTATCTCCGGGTGTTTGGTAGAAAGGCAAATCGGGAAATTGAATCGGTTGTATAGGATTTACCCTTGCTAAAGTATTGATGTTTACGTCCCAGTTATAAAAATGAGGCTTATCTATCAACTGCTGATTAAACACTACCTTTTCATCCAAACTAATCCAATTATTGATTTTGAATTCCGTCTTTACTAAACCATTGTATCGCTTGAAGTTCTCATTATTAAACCGCAAATAGCCATCTTTATTAAGCATACCAAGTGATACATAATAAGAAGCATTTTCGCTAGCCCCCGAAACAGAAAGATCGTGTCGCTGCTGAGGAGCATAATCTGTAATTAGCTGCTCTTGATAGGCGTTGTAGCCATAAAATCGCAACTGCCCATTCACTACTGCCCATTGATTTGCTGTACTAGGATTCTCAGAGTACGCTTTTGTGCGTTCCACATAATCATCATCAAAATCAGGGCGACCGTTTGTTCTATTAGCTGCAATGTTTCTTGCTGTTACAAACTCGTACGGGTCAGTAACTAAATCTAAGTTCAAAATTGGCTTAGCAGTAGAAAGTTCTGTACTCAACTGAATATTGACTTTGCCCGCCTTGCCTTTTTTGGTTTCAATCAAGATAACCCCAAAAGCAGCTCTTGCACCATAAACTGCAGCAGCGGAAGCATCTTTAAGTACGTTCACACTTGCAATGTCGTTTGGATTGATACGTTCTAAATCCATTGGCACACCATCCACCAAAATCAAGGGCGAACCACCATTAATGGATTCAAAACCACGAATATTAAAATCGGCAGGTTGAGAAGGATCGCCGTTTCTCATCGTGATATTCAAATTGGGGACAAGCCCTTGAAGTCCTGCACCAGCAGAAGTAATTGGTCGTCTTTCCAGTGCTTCACTGGTTACTACGGAAACAGCACCTGTTAGGTTTGCCTTCTTTTGTGTGCCATAGCCTACTACAACCACCTCATCCAGAATGTTGTTGTCGGAAGATAATACCACCTTAATCTGAGATTGATTCCCTACCACAACTTCTTGGCTACCATAGCCGGTATAAGAAATCTGTAAAACAGCATTGCGAGAGGGAACTTCAACCAAAAAAGCACCTTCTACGTCAGTTACTGTGCCTGTTTGCGTCCCTTTGACAAATACGGTTGCACCAATGAGTGGTTCTCCTTTTTCATCAGCCACAGTACCATTTACTGCAATTTGAGCATGAGTAAGTACAGGTAAGAACGCTAAGAAAAATAGCGTTTTCAGTCCCACATCAAAGTAAGACTTGAGTTTGTCAGTTATTCGTTTCATTTTACTAAATTTTGATAAATTCAAAAATAGTAAAACTATTACATTAATACATTCATTAAAAAGAATTTTTATTTTAATAATAGAATAAAAAGTTCTATTATAATATGAAATTAATAGTTAAATTAGTCAAAACTTGATAGAGAATTGTTTTATCTAGTATGGAATAGATTGATATGATAAATTAGTATTGTCGGTCTAGTTTGACCATGTGAAAAAGGCACCTTAGACCAATAAGATGATGAGAAATTGGAGAGAAAATAAATTTTGGACTTTTCAAGATAACTCTCGAAAAGTCCAAAACAACAACCTAAGATATGACACTTTGTTTTGCCAACCACTGCTTTATCCAAGTAGTCGTCACTGATTTTGGACGCTCCAGTGGAATACCTAGCGCACGTGTCCAGCAAAGCGCCGCCATTACACCTAATGCTCTGGAAACACCGAATAAAACGGTGTAATAGTCGTATTCTTTCATCCCATAATGTACGAGTAATGCACCCGAGTGTGCATCTACATTAGGCCAAGGATTTTTTACTTTACCTAGTGATTCTAGGATAGGAGGTACTACATCAAACACCTTCCATACAATTTCCACAATATCATCTTGTTGAATATATCGCTCTGCAAATACTTTTTGTGCAATGAAACGCGGGTCGGGGCGACGCAACACAGCATGTCCATAGCCAGGTACCACTTTTCCTTCGGAAAGTGTTTTTTTCACATATTCAGCAATTTGGTCTTTACTTGGATTAGTTATTCCCAATTCGTCCACCATTTCAAATATCCACTTAATCACTTCTTGATTGGCTAAACCATGCAACGGACCCGATAAGGAGTTCATCGCTCCAGCATAGGACAAGTAAGGGTCGCTCAAGGTCGAATTGACCAAATAGGCGGTATGTGCTGAGGCATTTCCTCCTTCATGGTCAGCATGAATGGTGGTGTAGAGACGCATCAAATTAAGAAAATCTTCATCATCATAGCCCAGCATATGCGCATAGTTGGCAGCCCAATCTAAAGCATTATCAGGAACGATATGACTATTATTTTTGAAGGAACGACGATAAATATAAGCGGCTACTCTTGGCAATCTCGCAATGAGATTCATCGCATCCTCATAGGTTGCATCCCAATATTCACTTTTGCTCATGCCTTCGCTGTATCGCTGTGCAAACACGCTATCCGACTGCATAGCATTGATAGCAATGGAAAATTGAATCATTGGGTGAGTGTCCTTTGGCAAGGCATCCAATACTTTGAAGGTTTGTGAAGGAACATTAGCACGTCGCTTCCAATCCTCTGAGAGCCATGTAATATCTTCTGCTGTTGGTATTTCATCGGTCATCATCAACCAAAATAAGCCCTCTGGCACGGGTTCTTTGCTATTGTTGATGGTAGGCAATTTTTCACTCAACTCAGGAATAGAGTATCCTCTAAATCGTATTCCTTCCATAGCATCTAGGGCAGAAGTTTCCCAAATCATCATTTTAATGCCTCTGGCACCTCCATAAACTTGGTCAAGGGTTACTTCATCTACCTTTAAGTTGCCGTGTTGCTTTAACAAATTTTTCATTTCTGCAAATAATGCAGCCGCCTTTTCCTTAAATTTATGCTTGAGAGGATCCATTTTTGTTATTGTAGTTTTAGTTTATGTTAAAAATTAATTCATCCCTTTGCTGTTGGCACGAGAGATTGTATCAATAATCCATTTCTTTTACTGCCTTACTTAATTTTTCTTTTTTTTCCGCAGGCTCTGCTTGCATTTCAGCTACACGCGTTTTGATTTTTTGTACCCTTACTGTCTCTTCTCTTTCATAAATAAGTAACTGTTGCTCCGTTAAGATACTTTTTACTGCCATTCTAGTTTGCTTTTCTACGGTAAGTAGTTTTTCCTCATAAAGAACTGGCTCTGAGTTTTTTATGGCAGCCAATTCTGTCAAGTTTTCATATTTATGTTCCAAAATAGTTTTTACCACTGTCTGTTGGTCAACATCCAAATTATAAGTTTGCTGCCATTTTTGTAATTCTGTTTGAATTGCTGTGGTGTTTTCCTGAGCAATAGCGGCCACAGCTAAAAGGAATAGTATTAGTGTAAAAACAATATATTTTTTCATACTGATGATGATTTTAAATGAACAAAGCGTTAAATTAATAAATTTTATAAAAAAAGTAAACATCTTTTACACTGAAAACTTTACTAAGTGAACAAATTCTTGCACTCTTTGACTGATTTCTGCGCTTTTTAATTCGGTTAGTCGAGTAATTCCAAATTTTTCTACACAAAAAGAAGCCATTGCTGAACCGTAGATAATTGCGGCTTTGATGTTTTCAAATGATGTGTCCCTTGTTTTTGCCAAATAACCCATCATGCCTCCCGCAAAGGTATCGCCTGCGCCTGTGGGGTCAAACACTTCCGCTAGTGGCAGTGCAGGAGCAAAGAAAATTTGGTCGCCTTGAAATAACAATGCGCCATGCTCTCCTTTTTTAATGGCTAAAGTGCGCGGTCCCATTTTTAGGATTACCCTAGCTGCCTTAACTAAAGAATATTCCCCCGAAAGCAGTCTTGCTTCTTCATCATTGATGATAAGCATATCTATTTTTTTGATGACTTCTTTTAGCTCATCCAATGCGCTGCTAATCCAATAATTCATAGTATCTAACGCTATAAGTTTTGGACGCTCAACCATTTGCTCAATAACTTTCATTTGTACACTAGGCGTTAAATTCCCCAAGAGTACATATTGAGCATTCTTGTAACTTTGTGGCAGAATTGGGTTGAAATCTGCTAATACATTCAACTGTGTATCCAAAGTGTCGCGGTCATTCATATTGGTATGGTAACGTCCTGACCAAAAGAAAGATTTTTCACCTTTCCTTATTTGGAGTCCCTCCAAATTAATTCCTCGCTTGCTCATGTCTTGAAGCACAGTCTGGGGGAAATCATCCCCTACGACAGCCACCAAGCAAATATTATCTGTAAAATAGGATGCCGATAGCGCAGCATAAGTAGCGGCACCACCTACAATTTTTTCAGCTAAACCAAATGGGGTTTCGATTTTGTCAAATGCCACTGTTCCAACAGTCAGTAAACTCATATTCTAATTGTATTTTAATAAAATTTCGGTGCGCTAAAGATGCACACAAGTTTAAAAAAAAGATGGGTTTTACTAATATTTTTTTGTGAGGTGCGTTACATTTGTATTCACTAGCCGTTTCTTACATTGTACTCCTCAGTCAAATGTTTTTTAATTTTCTACGATTGCACCCGACGATATATATTATCATCATAAAATTTTTTAGTGGATAAAAGAAATCATCTATGTTAAAACTTTTTTATTTGTTGCTGTTGCTGTTAGTCATCAACACAGCCTGCTCTAAACTGCTGGATATTGAAGGAATAGAAAGCGACCCAACCTATGCCTTTCCACTTATTAATAGCACTGTAACCCTACGCGACATCATTGCTGGGTTTGACGACAACACCTCCCTACTGGTTGAACCAGATGGATTACTCAAATTTTTCTACCGAGGGGACACCATCATTAGAAGCAGTCAGGAAGTTTTTGATGGCATAAATTCTGCTATTCCTCCATTTATTCCTGTCATTGATACTGCCTTTGGATTTCCTATTTCTACCTCCACCATAAAAGTTGACCTCATTCGATTTAAAAATGGGCAGCTAGACTACACTTTCTTCAACAACAATTCTAATCAAATTAAGCTAACCATTTCATTGCCGCAAATTCTAAAAAACAATGTTCCATTGAGCCGTACACATATTGTTCCTGCTTTTTCTAATTTGCCCATGTCTAGCTTTGACCTCAATGGCGTGGAGTTAAGACCACTGAATGACTCTATTTATTTTAATTATTCCGCCATAGATGACAACAATAAAAACGTTAAAGTCAACAATTTTTTCCTAATTCCACGCAATTTGGATTTCACTTACTTTGAAGGCATTTTGGCTTCACAAATATTTGCAGGTGAATTGGATACCCTAGAGATTGATTTCTATAAGGATTGGATAAATGGCGAAGTATTATTTGAATCGCCTACTGTAGTAATTAACATACAAAATTCATTTGGTTTTCCCGCTACCGCCCGTGTGCGCGTGTTAGACATCATTACCATCAACGATGATAGGTTGCCTTTAGAAAGTCCTTTCCGACAAACGGGTTTTGAATTTAATTATCCCTCTTTTCAAGAAAAAGGTAAAGTGAAGGGTACTAGCTTTGTTTTTAACAGTAAAAACTCGAACATCGGCGAGGTTGTTAATGCTGGTCCTACGGCTTTAGTATATGATATTGATGCGGTACCTACACCAAATGCCAATGTTTCAGGTTTCATCACAGATTCAAGTTATTTCGCTTATAGCATTGATGCTGAATTTCCACTTTGGGGTAGGGCAAGCAACTTTAGTGTTAGCGATACTTCTGAAATTAATCTTTCTAATTTTGATAAGGCGACATCCTTGCAGTTCAAAATTGTTGCCACCAACAAAATCCCTCTGGGTGTTACTCTTCAAGGCGTTTTTTTAGATGCGAATAATCGTCCACTCGATTCTTTGTTTGCTAAACCACAGCGCATAATTGCTCCTGCTGATGTGAATGCGCAAGGAGAAGTAATTTCTGCTAGCGAACAAATTACTCATGTCTCATTCGATAATCTTCGATTTAATAAAATTCGCAACGCTAAAAAGATGATTTTGCAAACCACTTTTGATAGCACCAATGAGGGAAAAGTGGCTGTGAAAGTATTTGATAAGCAGGATTTATCTATTAAAATTGGTGTCGTTGCTAGTTTCTAAAAAGGTTTAATAAAAATTACATGAGAAATATATTACTTTTTATATTCTTTTTGTTCAGTTTTTTTGGCAGTCAAGCTCAACAAGAAACACAGCTTAATTTATTACATGACGTTTGGCAATCCAATCGCACTAATCCTGCATTAGTACCAGATAGTAAACTTTCCATAGGTTTACCTAGCTTCTACAATAGCATCTATTTTTCGGGAGCGTCATTTGGCGATTGGATTCGAGAAAACGAGGAAGGAAAAATAATGCTTACGCCCAATCGTGCAATTGAACAACTAAAAGACCAAAATCGGATAACAGGCGCACTTCAACTTGAAACGATTAGCTTAGGCTTTTGGCGCGGTAAAGTGCATTTTAGCGCACATCACGCCATTCGCGGGCAAGCATGGCTAGACTTTCCTAAAACGTTGCCGCAGTTGATTGGTCAAGGTAATCTTCCATTTGTTGGCAAAACAATGGATTTGAGCCACAATTTACAGCTATTTGCACATAGTGAATTAGGATTAGGACTTGCAATTCAACCCATTGAGCAGCTTCGTGTGGGCGGAAAAATAAAATTCTTAAATGGCATTGCCGATATTTCTACGACTAGAAATCAGCTTTCACTAAAAACCGAAGAAGAAATTTATCAACTTCAATTAACCACAGATTATCAAATGAATACTTCCTCCTTCTTTCAATACAATGGATTTGATGATTTGAATAATGTTGTTTCGGTTAATAACATTAAATGGAGCGACTTTTTAGGCGTAAATCGCGGTATAGCCTTTGATTTTGGTGTAACCTTAACCGCTAAAAAATCAACTTTAGGGTTGAGTTTATTAGATATAGGTAGCATTAAATGGAATAAAAATGTCAATAATTACAGGACTAAAGGAATATTTGAATATGCTGGATTAGACATTGCAAGAGATTTCTTCAACGATTCACTTTCTATCAATCAATCTATTGATTCCTTAAAAACCATTTTGGACATACAGACGACCAATACAACTTATCAAACAAATCTACCTACAAGATTTTACTTTTTTGTGAATCACAAACTAAACGACCGCTTGACTTTGGGCACTTCATTTTATAGCACTTGGTATCAAGAACGTTTACGCTCAGCACTAGGTGTTCAACTACAATATCAATTTACAAATTGGCTTTCAGCAGGAGCGCACTATTCCATTTACAATCAACCTGCTCATCATTTTGGGGGTAATTTCATATTAAATCTTGGTGCTTTGCAATTATATGGTATCACAAATGGTTTTTTCCCACTATTAAGCCCCAACAAAGCAAATAACTTTAATTTTAGAGTTGGATTGAATATTGGGCTACCATCAGTAAAATAAAATATTTTATCTTTGCCACTAATAACTAAGTTGATGATAGCGGTTTCAAGCATCAGCAGCTTATTCAAATGAATGTAAAATAATGAAGCATACAATCGAAGCCCTATTCACTACACTGTTCTTCTTTTTCCATTTTATATTAATGGCACAACTCAACATCATAGGAGGCTATGAGGGGGGATATACGTCTGCAAATAGCTACAACGGTATCCTTAATCAATATAAACTGGGGCAGGATAGCCTGCAAAAAAGTTTTGGTAGCTACAATTTGACGAATGGTATGGCAGTTGGATTGAATTATAGAACCTCCAATAATATTAGCTTTGAAGCCATCTGGTCTGAAAAGCCAAGAGATCTAATCGCAAGGGGAGTAAATCCTGCAAATGGCAGAGGGTTTACCAACACATTAAAAACTGGATTGCGCACTATTACCTTTTCTATGCAAACTCACTTCGATAATTTTATCATAGGCGCAGGTGTAAGCAATGATGTGATGCGTTTGCGCTATGGCACCAACACAACAGAAGAAGCAATATTATTCACTGAAAATCGCTGGGCGGGTCGCTTTTATGCAGGTTTTTTCGTAAAAGCCAGTTCGTTTTTATCTATTTCTTTGCGTCCATATATACAAGTACCAGTGGGAACTTTAAACTTTACAAATCTTGAAAAGACACTTAACAATAGTGAGCGAAACGTAGAAGAAAGTCTAAGCTATTTCGGCATTACACTATTGCTTTACAATGGTTCTCAAAAAAACCAGCGATACTAATTCTATGGCCGAGCAGAGCGTTTACTGATTCTTATTGTTTTTATAATATTTCCTTTTTTATCATGTAAACCAATCAAATAAACACCGTCAGGCAATTTGCTGATGTCGTACATGGTGTTATCCTCTACTCTAAAAGTACGAACAGCACGCCCTACCATATTGTAAACTGTAATTTTATCCACATTTTCAGAAGAAGAAAGGCTGAAATAATCGCCAGAAGGATTAGGATAGACCTGAATGGTTCGTTTCTGTAAAATCTGAGTATTAGTTAAAGTTACCGCAACTACTTCTACATTATATTGTCCAACAGCCAATACTCTATTAGGGTCTCTTGCCAAAGCCACTTCTAATTCTACCTTACCTGTACCTACCACACCGTTAGGCAAGAAATGAACATCCAAGTTACTTTTCCCTTTGGGCAGTAAAATCAATGGTTCATTCAACATTAATGTTGGGTCAATATTGGAAGTTACAATTTCTACATAGCATAAATTATTATCACAAATTTTAGTGTCCCAGCCTCTAGCCACATTAACAACGTTCCTCTCCCAGCGAATAATCAACGTATCGTTTGTGTTATTGATTAATGTTGCTTTTGCTACCAAATCATAAGATTCGCCGGCAGCCAAGCGCACCGCATCTACTTGAAAAACGGTATCCACAGGGTTAGGTTTGATAGAAACTAAAGCCTGCTGCGCCATCAAAGAAGACCAGCTTAATAATAGAATGCAATATAGTAAAATCAATCTCATATTAAACAATATTAAAATGAATGCGAAAGATAAGACTATTCTTTGTAGTCTGCAACCTTATTAAGACCACCTTAACTAAGAACAGTTTAAAAATTAATCGTTCCAATTCAAAAAAACTCTGTAAAGTAACGATAACGCAGTAAAAAGTAAGCAACTAATAAAATAGTTGAAAGTGCAAACGGCAGCCATCTTGATTTTTCATTAAAAGGGAAATCACGACCAATTTGCCGATTCCAGATAGGTCCTACTAGCAATAATCCACCCAATAAATTCACACCAAAAGTTACCAAAAAAGGAATAGAAAAGCGTTGAACGACCTCCCAAGCAAAGCTATGATATAAAAAACCAGCCAACACCACGACAATTCCTTTCTGCCATTTGCCTATTATTTTTAAATTCCATAGGTAAAGCATTACACCAAATAAAACCGTATAAACTATGGAAAAAAGCAAAATAGTTTCTTTAGCATATAATTTGTGGCGTTCAGGCTTTTCCTCAAAATAATCAAGTGGGTGTTCTTGCTCCATTTATCTTAAACGTTTTTTGCGAGAAAAGTTAACTGCGAATAGCGTCATACACCACCTGATGCAATCTCGGTCGAATGTTTAACTCGTACAAAGCACGATGCGAACGATCGGGATAAACGCGATTGGAGAAGAAAATAAAAATGAGTTCTTCCACAGGGTCAATCCAAATAAACGTACCTGTATAACCAGAATGTCCAAAGCTGTGAGAACTTGCACTTTGAGCAACATAACTTTCTTTCGCATTGTATTCCAATAAAGGTTTATCAAAGCCCAATGCTCGTCTGTTGCCCACTTCTGGAAATTGATAGCGCGTAAATTCTTGAATCGCTTCGGCACTAAAAATTTGCGCTCCATTATATTCCCCTTTATTCAAATAAAGTTGAGCTAATTTCGCCAAATCCTCAATATTACTAAACAATCCAGCATGACCAGAAATACCGCCAAAAAGATGAGCGGTCTCATCATGCACAAAGCCATGCACCTGCGTTTTTCTAAAAAAAGTATCCCGCTCTGTTGGTACAATTTTATCCAATGAAAAATGCAACAAAGGATTGAAGGTGATACTATTAGCACCTATTTTTTGATAAAATTCTCGTTTAATATAGACTTCAAAAGGCTCATCTGTGATATGTTCAATCACTTTAGGCAACAAACAAAAAAACAAGTCGGAATACACATAAGCTGAATTTTCTTTTACCGCCGACTTTTTAATTGCACGATACATCTTATTTTTATAACGCTGATGCACCCAAAGACTATCTGTTAGTTTTATATTATACTTTTTTGAGGTATTATACGAAAGTGTTTTATTTTTGAATACTCCATCGTCCTTCATAGCGTTTCTCCAATGGAGCACACTTGGAGTTAAGCCCGCTTGATGGGTCAACATTTGCCGAAACGTCAGATTGGCTTTATTTGACCACCGCATTTTAGGAAAGTATTGCTTTAATGTTGCATCTAAATCAAATTTACCTTCGCTATAAAGTTTCATTAAGGCGGGTAGTCCAGCAGTGATTTTTGTGACAGAAGCATAGTCATATAAATCATCTTTTTGCACTATCCTCAAGCTATCGTAAGTCCAATAACCATAGGCTTCATGGAAGATAATTTTTCCTTTTTTCGCTACTAAAACATTCGCTCCAGGATAGGCTTGCGCCCGAATACCCTCTTCCACGATTTCCTGAATATGATACTGTAAATAAGCGCTATCCAACCCTACTTCTCCAGGAAAACCATATGACAATATAGGCAGTTGTTGAGCTGATAAATAAAAAGAAAATCCAATGAAATAAAAAGCAACTATTTTTTTCATAACTCAATGTTGTAAATGCAAGCTATGAAAAAACTAGATTATTTTATCGAATTTTTATTATTTGCTGATTGCGTCTTTAAACCATACATTGTACCAATTTCCCACACAGGTCGAGGATATATAAAACTATTATAAGGCAATAGGACAATTAAATTAGCACGAAAGTATAGTTTCCATGAATTTAATTGACGATACTTAAAGTCATAACCAATACTGTTGCCAATGTTTAATAAAAAATAACTATGTCCTGCATTATTTTTTATATTTACAACATCGTCTTTAACCTCATAAGTAACTGAACCTAAGAATGTTTTACTATAACCAGCACCTGAAGTAAAGTCAAAAAATAAACCGTTCTCTCTAGTTTTTCGCTTCATCCAATTTAAAGTAAGGTAATAGTTATCGTGAAAATTTGGATGATGATACCAGTAGGTTTCAGCCGTTAAATATTGCTCTATTTGCTTTATGTGTAATATTCCTTTTTTTTCTCTTTTATCCAAAGAACCTTTTATTTGTTTTTCCAACCCAAATGTTACGCCAGGATAAAAAATTGAACCCACCAAAGCTCCTTTAATATTGATATTATCAAATTCAATATCATAATCATTTTTTTGTTGTGAAAACAAAGAATAATTAACAGAGATACATAATAGTAATGAGAAGAATATGCTTTTCAGTGAAGTTTTCATTATAAATGTGTGTCTATAAAGTTTTTAAATTCATCCCAGTATAATTTACTATCCTTGCTTAAAAATGGGCTATGACCACTCCTTGGCAATAGCACTATCTTTTTAGAAGGAGCAGCTGATTTTTCATAAACATATTCCCCCAACTGCTTAGGGCAAACAAAATCAAATTGCCCGTGTAAAACCAATAATGGCGTTTTAATTTGTGTGTAATCAATCGTTGGTAAATCATCAAATAAACGACCTAAAAACTTAGGATTTGCAGGATTTAAAAGCGTTATTAAATTAGCAGTAATTGGTACATTCCGATTTCTGTTATTGAGTATATCGCTCCATGAAATAATAGTTTCAATTTCATCAATATATTCTTCTGAATTATGTCCGTATCTATTCAATTCAAATAGCTGGGTGGTGGTTAATTTACCTGTATTTTTTTCACAAAATTCCTTTACTTCTTCCCAAAATTTTGTGTTCCTAGCAGCGGCTAGTTCTTCATTAGCTTTTTCTAATAAATTTTTTCTCGCCCAAACACTTAGAGAATCAAAATCGGCTGCACCACTAGCCTGAATCCAACCTTGTATTTTATTTTGATTATTTTGATGAGCTAAATATGCGGGTGCTAAAAAGCCTCCCCAGCTATGTCCGTACAAAAATATTTTTAAGTCGTTACCATATCTATATTTTAAAACGGTAATTAGTTTATCCAAATCCTCTACATAGTTTTCAAGTGTCAAAGTATTTCCATTTGCACCACCTTGTGAAGCCCCAGCCAATCGTTGATCCCAATAAACCATAGCATAATCGGACTCCATCGTTTTTATGCTTCTCGACGTGCGATATCCTAAACTACCACCACCAGGGCCACCATGTACTATGATTATAAAAACTTTAGACCCTGTATTCCCAAAAACATTCACGTTCATAGACGCACCTTTGTTTTCTAATATAAAGGTCTCTTGTACGTTTGTCCCGATTGTAATTTCTTCCTTTTGACAACCTAGTAGGCTTAACCAAAGCAAAATAAATAAACATAAATATTTCATAATAAATAAATTAAGGTTTGTTTTCGAGTACGTAACCAAAATTCAGTGAACCATAAAATGGCATTAATCCAATATCTGGTAGCATAACAATTTTCAAGCGATTAGGGATATATTGAAAACCTGCCGTCAAATTAACGTTCCATTTCTCCCTATGATATGCCGCCCCCAAACCTAACTGAAAAATATTGTATTCAGATTGATAAAACCATCCATCTTTAGGCGAATTGTATTTCCCTGCTCCGTCAGGGTATAAATCTTCAAAAGCCTGTTGAGCATATTCGCTATGCTTTATGTGCACTAGCGGTTTGTAGTCCCAACTCAAATGTGGTGCAATAGCCCATCGCTTGCCATAAAAACCTGGATAAAAATCAGTTTTAAAACCGATATTCCAATATTTGCCATTAAGGTCAGAAGTTCTGGATACTACCATACCCGCACCACAAATAACTTTAAAATTATTTTCAATCGTCCACAAATAACCCCCACCATATCGAATATCAAAATTTAATCCCTGTTTTGTAACTAATGGAACATTAATGCTTACTAAAAAACCAAGATTGCTTTCAGCAGATTCTTCGGGCAAAAAATACATAAAATCACTGTTCAAATTCAGCCCAGGATTAGCATTGATGCCAAAATTAACCGTATTTTGATTAGGATGCAATAATCCAAAATAGTTTTGAGCAGAAACTAAGTAAATAGATAGATGTAAAAAGATAATTATTAATAAATTCTTTTTCATAATAGTTACTATGGTAAGTTATATGATATTTTTATAATTTAATATTCTTTTAAATATCCTTTAATTACACTGATTACTTCCTCGTATTTTTCTACGTTCATTCTGTGTCCAGCCTCTTTTATTTCTAATACTTCACCGTTTTTAAATAATGGCTCATTATAAGTACGTTGCATATTATAGCCTAATGAACTACAAGACCCACCTAGTATTAATACTTTCGTATTATAATTCTCTAGTCCTTTGGCAAAGTCATAAGTAAATCCAGAGAGGGGATTACCTAATCTTTTATTCCTAACAAACTCTAAAAAGCCTCCAACGCGATGAATTTTCCATTCCGGAGGATTTTTTCCATCACAATGATAGTTAGCAGTCATGGTACTTTTTAGAATCATCATAGCTCGATAGTCAATTTGAGCATGGTCATTAGGTGTGATTGCTTGCGAGTGCCTTGCCAAGTTATTCCAGGTCGGATTGAAAAAGCTAAACTCCACTATTGTTTTAAATATCTTTTGCATATCCTCCCCGCGCAAAGGTATAGGCTCTATCAATACCAATTCGGCTACATTTTCAGGATGATAAGCCGTGTAAAGCCCTGCCAGACCACCACCCCAGCTTTGTCCAATAATACTCACTTTATTAGTCGGGCTATATATTGATTTCATCTGATTGATTTCTTCCACCGCACTTTCAAAAGTAAATTCCTCCTCCGTAATGCGTTCTGAAAGCCCACAACCTCTTTGATCCCAAATGATTACATGGTATTTGTCTGACAATCCTTCACATATGTTCCTGTAAGCACGTGTATCTGTGTAGCTCCCATGTAACATAAAAAGTACGGGATTACCCACTTTCCCAAAAGTTCTAACGTGTATTTTTCGTTGATAACCAGCAACATTGACCTTTACACTTGGCAAATTATCATCTTGATCTACGGTTGGTGGTACTAGATTACCTAAGTTCTCTACATTTTCACATCCAGTTATAAACAATACTAAAACTAGATAGAAAATCAGTTTTATGTTTTTCATCTTTTATATTTTTCTTTATTAAGTTGAGGAAAATCTAAAATAATAGCATATAATAATAAAACTAAAACACCCAAGAGAAATTCAATATTAGGACTATTCACTTTTGTCCTAGTAATATAAATGGAGGAAGCAAACCAACTAATAGGTGTAAATACGCGCCAAATAAACCATTGAATATATGCTTTCATGTATCAAGTGTTTTAAAATATTTTTTTTCTTTTTTACAAATGAGTTGTATAACATCTCTTCCAGAATAAGCTGCTGGAGGCATACCACCACCAGGTGTTACCCAATGACCAGCCATATAAAAATTATTTAAGCCTTTAAAATGAGTGGGTAATTTTATTTTATTTGCTTCAGGCGTTGGCAACCAACCTTCATAGCTGCCTTTATGATTCCCTGTCCAGTTTTTATAAGTAATAGGCGTTGCCGTATCCATAAAATCTACTTGATGACTTATCCCTTCAAAGTAAACTTCAAGACTGGCTATCATGCTTTTAGCAATTCTTTCTCGCTCCTTGTGATATTGCTCGTAATTATTTTCGTACAAATCCTTCCACGATTCGTAGTCCGTATCCAACATAGCTGTGATTAATGTTTTCCCCTTTGGAGCAAGTGTTGGGTCGAAATTATAAATTTGTAAACTTGCCCTTTCATGCGTATAGTCTCCTATTTTAATAGGTTCGATTAGTGGAATATTCATACCAACAATGGAAGAAGAAACTTCCTCAAAAGTTCGACGAATACCTGCTGAAAAGTAAATAAGGGATGGAAACGTAGTCAAAGTATTATAAGCGTCTATCGTTTCGGGATTAATATATTTTTGGTCGAGCATTTTAAAAAGTATCGTGTGCCCATCACAAGCAGATATAATATAATCGCCTAAATACTTTTCATTATCTTCTGTTATGATACCTACGGCAGTATCATTTTCAATTATTATTTTTTTTACTTTTTTCCCAAAAGCTATTTTGCCTCCTAGAGTTATAAATCGTCGTTCTAATTTTTCAATAAACTTACCAGAGCCCCCTAACGGATAGCCCGCAGTCCCTTTACTAGCATATCCTAATTGCATTAAAAAAAAGGTCATTGCCATATCTGACGACCAGAAATGCTCAAATGCTTTGCGCAAAGAAGGCGATTGAAATTTTTGAGCAAACTCTTTTATAGAAATAGCATTAAACTTACCCATTTCCATAATTGCAGAGAAATTGCGAAGCATAATTTTCGTCCAATCCCATGTATTAAGTAATTCAAAAGACCTATCTAATGGAAAATCAGCTTCTGCTATGATCTGAATACCCCTTATAAATTCTGTGATAGGTACTTTATCTTCTGGTGAAATATCTAAAAGATGCTTTTCCAAACGGTTCAAATCTGTATAAAAATGAACGTCTTTTCCCACTATATCTTTATAAACAATGAAAGTGTGATGATTATGAAATGTATTGCCTTCAATCACACCTAATTGATGCCATAAGTCATACAAATCTGTGCCAGGAGCTGAACCAACCAACCAGTGAATTGAACCATTAACAGAATAGCCATTGCGTTCCCATGAAGAACAAACACCTCCCGTCTTTTGATTCATTTCAAATATAGTTGCCTCAAAACCATTGAGTTGAGCAAATATACCAGCGGATAAACCAGCAATGCCGCCTCCAATGATGTGAACTGTCTTTTGTTCGTTCATTGACCATTTATTTAGTATTAAAAAATATATAAGCTAATGAGCTTAATGAAAATCAATAATGGAATAACTACCAGAACTGGTAAAATGATAAGTGTGGTTGGTTAATTTGCATGATGGTAAGAAATTACAACATCCTGCTTTTTACTTTCAACAAAAATAATTAGTTTGCCTTAGCTTGTCAATCCTCAATGACATTTTTTCGACAAAACCGCTATTATTTTCGATAAAAAAACCGCATTAAACTGCGGTTTTTAAGCGACTTTTTAAGGATAACATTTCATCCCTGAACTGTGCGGCAGCAATGAAATCAAGGTCTTTTGCAGCTTTTTTCATTTTGCGTTCTGTTTCTGCAATCATCTTTTCAATTTGGTCGCGCGTCATGTAAGCCACAATTGGGTCAGCAGCAATATCGTGCATGTGTTCGGTGTCAATATAAATGGATTGTCCTCCACGAATATCAAGGATAGATTTTTTGCTAAGAATCTCTTCTCTTGTTTTTCTATTGGTTTTTGGTGTAATACCATGTTTTTCGTTGTATTCCATCTGTATTTTGCGTCGTCGATTAGTTTCGTCAATCGTCATTTGCATACTATCCGTAATTTTATCGGCATAAAAGATGACTAACCCATTAGCATTACGTGCTGCTCTACCCGCCGTTTGTGTGAGTGAACGGTCATTTCGTAGAAAGCCCTCTTTGTCCGCATCCAAAATAGCAACCAATGAAACTTCAGGTAAATCCAACCCTTCTCTCAAAAGGTTGACCCCCACTAACACATCAAATTCGCCCAAACGCAAATCGCGTAAGATTTCTACACGCTCCATCGTGACCACTTCTGAATGTATGTAGCGTACTTTCACACCCATTTTTGCCAAGTATTTAGACAATTCTTCTGCCATGCGCTTTGTCAAAGTCGTTACCAATACGCGCTCATCCACTTTGATGCGCTTTTGCACTTCTGCCATCAAATCGTCAATTTGATTCAAACTTGGTCGTACCTCAATCGGTGGGTCAAGCAAACCTGTTGGGCGAATTAATTGCTCCACAATTTCGCCACCAGTTTGCTCCAATTCGTAATCTCCAGGCGTAGCACTCACATAAATCACTTGATGAATAAGGCTTTCAAACTCATTAAAATTCAAAGGACGATTGTCCATAGCCGATGGTAAACGGAAGCCATAACTCACCAAACTCGTTTTTCTTGCTCTATCTCCGCCTGACATTCCTCGAATTTGGGGAATAGTAACATGGCTTTCATCAATCAACATTAAGTAGTCATCAGGAAAATAATCTAATAAACAAAAAGGACGTGTGCCAGGTGCCCTGCCATCAAAAAAGCGGGAGTAGTTTTCTACACCGTTACAATAGCCTAATTCTTTCATCATTTCAATGTCAAAACTAGTGCGCTCTTTAATACGTTGTGCCTCAATGAGTAGTGCTTCTTTTTCAAAATATTTGACTTGCTCATGCAATTCATCTTGAATATTGCTGATGATGTCCTTCATTTTATCCTTTGGTGCAACATAAAGATTGGCAGGGAAAATTGCTGCCGATTCTAAGTTCTCCAAAGTCTTCCCTGAACTTAATTCTAGGACTTTAATCTCTTCAATTTCATCCCCAAAAAAGGTTACTCGATACCCATAATCCATATAAGGCAAATTAATGTCCACCGTATCGCCTCGTACACGAAAGGTAGCGCGCTGCAATTCACCTTCTGTTCTGGAGTACAAACTTTCTACTAACCGATATAAAAATGTATTTCTAGTCAGCATTTCTCCTTTCTTAATTCGGATGATTCCCGTTTTGTAATCCTCAGGGTTACCCATACCATAAATGCAAGAAACAGAGGACACAATAATAATATCCCTTCTACCAGAAAGCAATGAGGAAGTCGCACGAAGGCGCAATTTATCTATTTCTTCATTAATAGAAAGGTCTTTTTCGATATAGGTATCGGAGCTACTAATATAAGCCTCTGGTTGGTAATAATCGTAGTAAGATACAAAATATTCTACGGCATTTTCGGGGAAAAACTCCTTAAATTCTCCGTAAAGTTGTGCAGTTAATGTTTTGTTATGTGTTAAAATTAGTGTTGGGCGATTAAGTTGGGCAATTACGTTTGCCATACTAAATGTTTTTCCCGACCCTGTCACCCCTAATAGCACTTGCGCACGCTCCCCTTTCTGCACGCTACTTACTATGCGCTCAATAGCCATAGGCTGATCGCCAGTCGGTTTAAAAGAAGAAGCTAATTTGAACTTCATATGTTATGGCTTATTTTACCCATTAAAACCGCTGGATTATAGAAAAGTTGTTTCCACTTTTA
Organism: uncultured Saprospiraceae bacterium; assembly: GCA_937944245.1. Classification (GTDB taxonomy): domain Bacteria; phylum Bacteroidota; class Bacteroidia; order Chitinophagales; family Saprospiraceae; genus JAAUTG01. The sequence continues at coordinate 22,191 of CALDYY010000037.1, forward strand.
GAATAAAACCATTATATTTGTTTATAATTTTAAACCAAATAAACAAACAATGATTATAAAAAATGGATAAAATATTCCACTCCACTTTTGATTTTTTTAGTTACGCTATACCCGGTTTTTATATTTTAGTATCATTTTTTATTTTAGATATTCAGCTAGAAAACATAAATATTTTTTTAGATTATACTAGCAAAATCAATATTGCAACAGGTTCTTTTTTATTAGTTGTAGCTTACATTATTGGCTTTGCTATTTATCCAATTGGTCGTTTTTTGTATAAAAAAATAGGCTTTTCGATTTGGCGACGACCTATTCAAAATAATCTGGATTTATTTATTTCGGATAAGTACGTATTGGTAAGGGAATTTAGTAACGCTAATTTTAAATATATCGAAACATGGAATATGTTTTGTGCCCTTTCTCACAATTTGGTGGTCGCTTGTCTGATTGCTCTTGTGCTTAGTTTTGTTCGTATTGTTTTTTTAAGTAGTGCCAATACTGGTTTTTGGTTATTTTTTATGTTTATTCAACTGCTGCTAATGTTTATTTTCTTGCATCGTGCCGTAGTTTTTTCGCTCTGGGCTGCCCATGACCTTAATGCCACCATTAAAACACTAGGACTTTATAAAAAAAATGAACTTTAGCTAGTAATACAATACGTCATTTCTTTTCAATCAATCTCAAATAATCTTGCAAAGTTGTTAAAAAATAGCTGCGTTCATTTCTATCTTCAAAAAGTGTAATAGAATCATTAACAACAACTAGCTCATTAGCGAGCAATTGATTTTTAATAGCTAATGCCAATTCATAGGCTTGCTGATTAGGCATTTTATCTTGTGTAGGCAAATTAATATTTTCCCATTTTTCTATATTTATATTATAAGAATCAGCAGCTATATTTTTAAAATTTAACTGTAAATATGCTTCTTCTTCTATCCAGTTATCTGCTATAACGGGAACAAGTGCTGGCTTTAAAGATTTTTCGTTCCATTTATTGAGCGTGTAATAATCAATTTTCGTTGCTTTGTCTGTTTCGGTCTTGTAGTAAATGCTTCTTACGTTTTTAAAATAAAGTTGGTTTGGTGCAATAACATGAAAAACATTCTTAGGCTTTTTCGGCGATGTCTCACAAGATAGTAGAAATAAAAGCAGTAACAACTTAGGTTTTACAAATTTTAGCATTAATTTAGTCCTCATAAATAGTTTGGTAATAGACTAGCATATGTTTGCTGGTCTGTAAATCAAATTTTAAAAGGTTCAACAACATGAAAATATTAAAGTTCTCTATTGCACTACTTGTTACGATTGGATTTACTTATTTGCTCAACACTTACAATCCACTTGGCATTAGTGATATGCCTGCTTTTGGCAAGTTGTTAAGCCCTTATCAAGGGTTTTGGCAAAATACCAAAGCAGATCATCGCGCTAACTATCGCAACAAAAAACTGAAAGGATTAAAAGAAAATGTGGAAATCGTGTATGATGAGCGACTAGTGCCACACCTTTTTGCACAAAATTTGGAGGACTTGAGTTTTGCGCAAGGCTACGTTACTGCTCAGCATCGCCTTTGGCAAATGGATGTTTCCACGCGCGCTGCTGCTGGTCGTTTATCAGAAGTATTGGGTGAACGAACGCTGGAAATGGACAGACGAGCTAGGCGCAGAGGTATGGTCGTCGGTGCAGAAAAATCAGTAGAAGAATGGTCAAAAAGCAAAAACTATTACCTGATAGAAGCCTACGTTGCAGGCGTAAATGCTTACATTAATTCACTAACACCAGCTTATTATCCGATTGAATTTAAGTTATTAGGCTATGAACCTGAAGAATGGAGCATCCTAAAATCGGCATTATTTTTGAAAAATATGGCGTTAACTTTGAATTATGGTTACGACGATGTAGAAGCAACTAATGCGCTAAAAATATTTGGTAAGGACGTATTCAACTTTTTATATCCAGAAATTAATCCGAAAGAATCGCCCGTAATCCCTGCTGGCACAATATGGAAAACAGACTCCACCAAAAACATCTCGCCAGACACAAGCAGAATATTATTGGGTAATTTATCGCCATTCAAGGGTTTGGATAAAACACAAGAAGGTATTGGTAGCAACAACTGGGCGGTAGCAGGCAGCAAAACAGCATCGGGAAAACCCATTCTTTGCAGCGACCCTCATTTAGATTTAACTTTACCTTCCATCTGGTATGAAATTCAACTCCAATCGCCAGAAGTCAATGTTTACGGTGTTTCGCTACCAGGTTTGCCTTATGTTATTATTGGTTTCAATGACAACATTGCTTGGGGGGTAACGAACGTTGGACATGATGTAACGGATTGGTATGAATTGGATTGGATAGACAATGCCAAAACAGTATATCGCTACGACGAAGAGGCACGAAAGGCAGAAATACGCATCGAAGAAATCAAAGTAAAGGGCAAGAAAACAGTAATAGACACTGTGCGTTGGACACACTACGGGCCTGTGATGTATGAAGGAGGAGAAACGGGCTACAAAGACCTTGCTATGCGCTGGTTGAGTGTGGAGGCTAGTGCTTCAGAAGAGTTTACTACATTTCTCTTACTTAATCAAGCTAAAAACTATAATGATTACAGTCAAGCACTCACCAATTTTATTGTGCCAGCACAAAATTTTGTGTTCGCTGCCAAAGATGGCGATATTGCTTTGAAGGCAAATGGAAAATTACCAATAAAAAAACAAGGACAAGGGAGATTTGTGCTAGACGGTAGCAAAAGTGAAAACGAATGGCAAGGTTTTATTCCCATGAATGAAGTACCTCAAGTAAAAAATCCACTGAGAGGCTTTGTTTCCTCTGCCAATCAACGCTCTACAGATGAAACTTACCCTTATTACTACCTCAGTGAAGGATTTGAAGCATACAGAGGTCGAATTTTAAATCGCGAATTGGAAAAAGCCCAAAAAGTGACAATTGAGGATATGATGGCGCTGCAAACTTCTAGTAAGAGCATACTTGCTGAAGAGGCTACACCTTTGATGCTTTCTTACTTGGATAAAACAAAGTTAAATCCATTACAAATAGGACTAGTTCGGATTTTGGAGAATTGGGACTTTAATTTTAATAAGGAAGCCATTGCTCCTATAATATTCTTGGAGTGGTCGGATGAAGTGTATCAATTACTTTGGGATGAAATTAGTATGTATAAAGACTCATTAGAAATACTTCGTGTACGCGACTGGAAAACAATCGAAATGATGGAATTGCATCCTCTAAATGCTTTTTGGGACAATCAAAAAACACCAGAAAAAGAAACACCAGTGGACATAGTTACCCAAGCATTTTTGAAAATGTGGGAGCGGATGAAAGATAAACTCGAAGGTGAAAAATATACTTGGCAAAACCATAGAGGTACTTATATTGCCCATCTTTCCCGAAGTATTCAGCCCTTTGGACGCTATGACATTCCTACCGATGGCTACCGAAAAGCCCTAAATGCCGTAGGCAAAACAACGGGACCTTCTTGGCGCATGGTGGTAGAACTGGGGGATGAAATGAAAGCATATGGCGTTTATCCCGGGGGGCAATCAGGTCATCCGGGTAGCGCTTTTTATGACAATATGATTGACCAATGGGCGAATGGTAAGTACTATGAGTTGTTTTTCATGAAGGATGCTAATGATAATCGCCAGCCAAGCATTAGAAATCAGCGATTAAAAGGGAGGTAAAGCCCTTTCTTTCTTGTCAAGAAAAAAAGGTGTACTTTCGTCTTTGAACGTTGTAAACTAAAACTACTATGAAAATTATATACGGCTGTTTGTTTTGTATGAGCGTCCATTTATCGTTGTACGCACAGAATGAACTATCCGATTTTCATAGCCAAGACGTAGTTACCTCTTTTTTTTCATTGATCATTGATGAGCGTTATGATCAACTGGTCATCAAAGCAGATTTTGATGCCTTTCGAGCCAATCGAATGAAAGATATGAGCCACGATGCAGTACTCGAATTTAGTAATGCTCAAGGAAAAACAAACACTTGGAACGTAACTATTGAGCCAAGAGGCAACTTTCGTAGAAGTGTTTGTGTGGATATGCCACCCATCAGAATTACTTTCCCGAAAGAAACCCTGCGCGAAAAAGGATTTCCGGAAAATTATAGAAAATACCGATTGGTAACGCATTGCTTAGATAGACCTGAAAGCCAGCAAACCGTATTAAAGGAATATTGGGCATATAAGCTATACAATGAAATTACCCCACAGAGTTTTCGCGTTCATTTAATGAAAGTGAATTATTTCAATACTGCCAACAATAGCAAAGAGCAACAATTTGCTTTCCTTATCGAGGATAATGACGAACTGGAAGATCGCTTAAATGGCAAAATGAAAGACCTTTGGGGAATGACCAAAGACCAGTTGCAGGAAAGTTCTTACCAAAATATGGTCTTATTTCAATACATGATTGGCAATGCAGATTGGAGTATTCCTGAATACCGAAATTTGCGGTTTATCTATCCTAAAGGTAGTGAAAAAGCTATTGTTGTACCCTATGATTTTGATTGCTCTGGTTTCGTGAACGCATTTTATGCCCGCCCAAACGTAAATGCAGGACAGCGGCAAGTAAAACAACGAGTAGTAATGAGCAAAATGAGTGCAGAAGGTTTGGCAGTAGTAGCTGAAAAATTTAGATACCTTGCTTCAAAACCTTGGTCTTTTGAAGATGCTAGCCATTTGACTGCAGCTAGTCAACAAGAGATGAAAAGCTATCTAGCTGACTTTGTGAAACTACTTAGGAAGGATAAGCAACTTCAACGACTGTTCTTGGAGAAGTGAAAATTCCAGAACCTTGAATGGAATCTTTCGTCATCTGCTTAATTCGCAACTATTTAAAGCAATTAACTTTCTTTGTACTGTTCTATCATTTTCAATCCGTAATCTCTAATGATAGTAATAAGTATCAAAATATCCTTTCCCTTTTCCGTCAATGAATATTCTGTTTTTGGAGGAACCACAGCATATACTTTTCGCTCGATGTAACCATCTTCTTCCAACTGCCTAAGTTGTGTAGTAAGCATTTTATCTGTAATATGGGGAATGCGTTTCAATTCGCTGTAACGAAGTGTATTATCCTTGAGCCTCCATAAAATAGG